>DATEAK010000090.1:0-3005 GCA_035288405.1 bacterium
GAAGGCAAGGGAGAGCCGGACGGGGAAGGCGGGCTGAAGGATCATCGAGAGAACCTCCCGGTACGTGCAGTCTCCCGTAAAGAGTCCCCAGAGGATCCGGCTGTTGATGCGCCTGCGGGCGGGGAGTCGTTGCTCCCGGCGCAGCATGTGGAGAAGGGCCCAGGAGATCAGTTTCCCCTTGCGAATCCGAGCGTTAATTGCAAAGAGCAAGACCCCAATCTGATTATCCTGACGGATCCGGCGGCACCAAGCCCCGTAATGCTTTCTGAACGTCCGCTCCGAGATCCCCTGACACACAGCGGTTCGGGCGGCCTCGCGGGATGTGCGCAAAGCGGAGCCGATGCCGTCCTTGTAGAGGCGGGTGATGCAGGCATCGCCGACGGCGACGTACCCGTTCCCGCAATACCCCCTGGCCATGGAGAGAGCAACCCGGGGGGGGCAGCCGCAGTGAAACTCGAAGCCATCTGGCAGAACGGCTCTTGAGTGGGTGCTCACCATGAATTCTTTCAGGTCTTGTGGTTTCAGGCGACGCCCCAGGAGGGAGACGTTCAGATAGTGCCCCTTTGGAATCAAAGCCCCGAAAGTGATCCGGGAATGATGCAGATTGAAGACCTGGATCGCATGAGGATCGAATGGCCTCCGGGTGCCGCTGGACCAGGTGATCTCGTCCTGGATGGCCCTCTCGGTTCGAGGCGGGATGTAGCGGTGGGGGGGCACAATCTCGGGGCGGCTGTTGACTCCACAGGCCAGAACGATCAGGTCGTAAGAATCCGCCGTGGTTTTAGTCAGGATCTGTCTGTGCGGCTCCAGCAGGATCTGCCTGACAAATTGGGGGACAAGCCGGACGCCTCGCTGGATGGCGCTCTCCAGCAGAAAGTGGTCAAAGCTCGCGCTGACCGATTCGGAGGCGAGCCTGGGACCTCCTCCCCGGTATACCGTAAGGATTCGAGTTTCGGGGTCCGGGTTCTCGATTTCCGTGCTTCCCTGATCCGTGTGGTATACGTAGCGAGTGATGACCGCCTGAACGACTCCAGGGGGGATTTCAAGGCCCAAGGACTCAAGGTCACGCACGGTCTCGCGGGGCAAAACCCCCGCGCACATGTTGCAACCCTTGGTACCCGCTTGGCGGAAGTCTCTCCCCTCGTAAATAGTGATCTGCAGGTGGAGGGATCGCTCCTCGGCAAATTTCAGAGCGAAAAGGCTGAACAGGCTTCCGGCCGGTCCTCCCCCGACGACTCCAATACGGGCGCCATCTCTGAGAAGTTCCATGGCTTCCAGAAACCTTTCGCCGGGTCTGAAGACTCGAAAGCAGACTCGGCTCACTTCTCATGCGGGGGAAAACATTTTCACGTTGACAACGCGCGCCTCGTGATGAGCGTTGAAACGTTCTGTGAGAACACGACTCCGGCCCCTTTTACTTCCAAAAGACGTCCGTGGAAGAGCCGGCGGGCAGGAAGCCGCTGGAAATTCCCATTTCCATATGTTTTTGAGAAAGCTCCAACTATCCCTTCGGATAGATAAACTTTGCCGGATCGCGGGCAAAGTCGTCGTAACTCCCGCCGGCGTTGATGCCCGGAATGTTGGGGATCCACTCCTCGCTCAGGAGCTGATCCGGGTCTCCAAATTTAGAGGCGAATTCCCGGACTTCCGGATCGTCCAGCGCGCTGAGACGTCCGTTCTCAATCACGGGGATTTCTTCTCCCCGCTTGGTCGTGATGCGATAGCTTGTAAACAGGAGATGGACGTGGAGATGGCCGAACAGAATGCCACGCTCCGCGGCCCATTCCTCTTCGGGTCCTCTCCAGCGGGTGCCGAATCCCACGTGCATGACTCCGGAGCGCCGGCGCTCCCATTCAAATCCTCCGGAATTGAGCTCGTGAATGTTCGGGGGGCGAACCACTTTCGGGTTGGTCCCGATGGCCATCTCCCAGACCCAGAACAGACCCGGCCGAGGGAAGCAGGGGTAGTGAGTTTTCATGCCTTCTTCCCAGAGTTCCCTCCAGGCTTCCCCATAGTGTCCACCGCCCTCGATTCTTTCCACGCGCCCGCGCTCTACGTGAACTTTAATACGCTCGAACGGGCGGGCGTAGTGGCTCGTGGTGCCGGCGACGACACCGGTGGCGTCTTCCTTTTCAATGAAGGGGGGTGGAGCGTGGCCCAGGAGATGCCCGTACCATCCCTGGGGTGCTTCGTTGTATCCTCTCCGATCCCCGCCGTAATACTCCTCCAGAAGTGTGAACGTGAGATCCGTCCCTTCGGCGTCGCTGAGGTGGACTTTTCCTCCGCGCCCCTGATTCCAGATCTTGCTCCAGGTCTTCTCGTTGATGAACTGATGGAGCGCGCGGGGGAAAGTCGTGGAGCCCGATCCCAGATGGGCTGGGATGAGCCATGGGACTTGCTCATAGCGATGATCCGTAGCGGGAGTGGGGCCCCCCTTGCCGTGAATGAGGAGGTCGTACTTTTGAGTGTGGGCCAACTCTTCGATCCAGGGGATCCCTTCCCAGCGCCGGGGTTCCTCGCGCCAGTGGCGGCGCCGCATGACGACTTTGATCTCGTCCAAGTCTTCGAATTCCCGGTTGGGGCCTGCGTCCACCGTCATGATGTCGACCTTGGCGCCTTTGTCCCGCAGGGCCCGGGCGAACGCCTCTACGACGCGGTGATCGTAATGGGTATCCACCGCGAGAAGGACGCGATCTCCCTTCTTCGTCTGGCCGTAGCCGATGAACCCCACGTTGGGGCTGCGCCACTCCGTTCCATCGGCTACCACACGGGCGTAGGAAACCAGGTCGTCCAGACTCATCACGGTCGGACCTGAACCGGGTCTCCCCTCGGGGGCCATTCGATACGTGCCGCCATCGAAGTCACACATTTTCCTGACCTCCTCTAATAGCTATGACGTTAAGGCGAAACCTGCGAGTTCTTCTCCGTTCGTGGTGAGCTTGTCGAACCACGAAAACAAAAGGTTTTCAGCACACTCTGGCCTGTATTTCCATCTCGAAGAATGC
>DATEAK010000091.1:0-9978 GCA_035288405.1 bacterium
CGCCTATGTCGATGCAGGCTCTGTACATCCTTCTTTCCTCCGTACTGTTGAGCGTTAAAGAATCCACACGGTTCCGACTTGGAATTTCTGTGGAGGCTGGTTTGCCGCGCTCCCGTCTCATGACAACAAGGAGCCCCCGAATGGATGATTCTTAACCGGGCAATCATCCCATGGAGGCGTGAAGAAATCAATCCCCTGAAACTAGGGTGCCATGAGCTTTGCTTGCAGAGCCTCCATCTCCTTGGTCCATACCCCCTTTTCTTTGAAGAACTTGATGGCGCCGGGGTGATAAGGGATAAAGGCTTTGTCGCTGACCATACGATCCCGCTGCCACTCCTTGAGAGTGGGATAGGCCGCCCCCAATTCCTGGTTGTATTCCCACAAGGCCTTGACGACCTCGTAAGCCGCCTCGTCGCTAAGCGACTTGGAACTCACCAGATAAATGTCATTGACCAGCAAGGGCGCATCTTGGGGGACACCGGTGATCGTCCCCCCTTTGACGATACTGGGATAGCTGCCCGGATAGATCTCCTGCACGCGCTTCTCACCCGCGTCCGAGACAGTCAGAGGGAGAAAGCGCACCCCACCACGAATGCGGGCATTTGCTTCCTCGACCGCCGGTGACCCCACGGAGTGCCACCCCGCGTCCGTGCGTCCTTCCAGAAAAGCCTGAGCGCTGGCCTGCAGGTCGGAGACTGGAACCTTTACGACGTCGTCATAAGTCAGCCCGGCCGAGGCCAGAACGGCTGCGGTACCCAAGTTGGCAACGGGAATCCCTGGAAATCCGGAAGGGACTCTCTTTCCCTTCAGATCGGCCACGCTCTTCATATTCGAGGCGTTGGGCACGTAAAAAGATATCTTCAGAGTGCCGCCCACAACGAGGATCCGGGTGCCTTTCAGGGGCCGTTTGTAGAGCAGGATCCCCTTGTAGGAGGACACTGCATCGGCACTCGTGAGAACTCCCATGTCGGTGTCCCCTTGATCCATCGAGGGCAGCCAAGCAGGGGGGCCTGCGAAAGGTTGAACCCGGACGGTCATCGGGGTGTGGCGACTCACGACCGTGGCAATGCCGGTGCCGATGGCATTATAAAGACTCCCCACAGCATGGGTGCCTAGAGTGGCACTCCTGGGCATCTCGGCAAAGGAGATCTCAATGGAGATGACAAATGGCACCAATAAGATTCCGATCCAGGCCGGCCAGCGTCTCATCTTTTTTTTCCTTCCTCTTTTGCTTTTAGAGAAAAGTCCATTCCGTTGGGACAGGACTAGGATTCCTGCCCTCTCAAGATCCGGGTCTGCTCCATGTCCACCTCTAGGGTTTGCGGATCTATGGCGACCTTGTAGACCTCGCGTGCTTTTTCCGAACTGACAAACTTGTTGCGGACATCCCAGCGAACTTTTTCCGGGTCCCGCTCTGCGGGGTTTCCCACTCCGGCGGCCCCGCCGCCGATTTTGAGAAGAACGTCCCCGGGCTGGAGTTGATGGAGACGGTGTCCTTGTACCCTTGTTTTCTCGCCGTTTCGGATCACGTGGGCACGGCAGTTTGGAGTCGGTTCGCCGCCAAGGGCTCCCGGAGCCCTCACGACTTCGCCGTCGGTGCCTCCCGTGGCCATTCCGGCGGCGCTCCCTTCATTGACGCCCTCCCAGTGCATTCCCGATGCCCCTCGCCACTTTCCGGCACCCGCCGTGTCGGTCGCAAATTCCCAACGCATCATTCTCCAGGGGAAGCGCTTTTCCACTTCCTCCACGTTCCCTTTGTTGATTTCGCCGAGGGCTCCTATCGTGGAGGCTCCTTCAAAGCCGTCAAACCCTCGCACGGCGCCGGCACCGCCATCCGCGTCAAAGGTGGTCATAATGTATTGGGAGTCGGTGCGGGGATCCGTGCCGAAGATGTAGTGTCCGAAGCGTTTTGACCAGCAAGCGATGGCCCTCTCGGGAAAGGCCTTGGACATGGCCATGACGACGGACTCGATGATCTGATGCCCCATGCTTACGGGAGAGGCCCCGACGGTGGCAGGGTATTGGGCATTCACGACGGAGCCCTCCGGCGCCAAGACAGTAATGGGTCGAAGGCTGCCCTCGCAGTGGTATTCCGCCAGGGAAGGATCCAAGAACATGAAGATCGCGGACAATGTGGTGCTGTAGGTTGAGTTGAATACGCAATTCACAAAGCCCTTGCGCTGGGCATCGCTTCGGGAAAAGTCGACCGTTATGGTGTCCCCCTTGATTGTCACGTCGCAGCGGACCCAGACGGGAACACCAATTTCTGTGCCGTCGTCGTCCGTTGCCGATTCTCCGGAATAGGTTCCATCCGGGATCTTTTGAATCGTTGCCCGCACCGCTTTCTCCGTACGATCCATCATGGAGTCGATGCAAGCCAGGACTGTGTCCTTGCCGTACTTGTTCAGCAGAGCCACAATCCGATCCTCGCAGATCTTGGTGGCCGCGATTTGCGCGTAGTTGTCGACCTTGACTCCCTCTCGCCAGCGTACGTTGTTCCAGAGAAGCTCCAGAACATCCTCGCGCGGCTTTCCCCGATCGAACACTTTTATGCCGGGGACGAGGATCCCCTCTGCGTGGATGTCGTAACCGTTCGGGAAATACCCTCCGGGGAAAGATCCCCCGCCGTCCATCTGGTGAGCCCGGCACATCGTAAAGAAGAGGAGCTCCCCCTTGTAAAAGATGGGCCTGTAGAAGCCCCAGTCAGGAACGTGGCAGCAATAGCCCTTGTAGGGATCATTGACCAGGATCACGTCCCCGGGATTCAGGTTTCCTTTGAACTTGTTCAGCACGTACTGCACGGAGAGCTTCCCCCCCAGGTACTGGACCGAAAGGCCGATGGGGATCGCCACGGTGCGTCCCGTGCTGTCCCAGATCCCCATGGAAACATCGTGGAGCTGGGCAATCAGGTAATTCTGGCAGGACCGGTCAACGCCGTATCGCATCTCTCGGCAAATGCTCTGCAAAGAGTGCCAGACCGTGGACAGGGTCATGAGGTCAACTTGGGTATCCGCCATGATTTTACCTCCGGGTGAGAATGTAGTTTTTGAAGCGATCAACTTGGCAAACGAAGGATGCAGGGATGACCACAGTAGTCTTGGTCTCTTCAATCACAGCCGGCCCCGGGACGGTGTGCCCGGCTGCCAGCTTATTCCCATCATAGACGGGAGTGTCCTCATACCCTTTAGAGAGATTCCACAGACAGGGGCGCTTCCTCTTGAGCGCTTGTGATATGTCTTGCGAAGCTTCGGGGATCTCCCCCAGCGTTAACGCTTCTTGTTTAGCGGTGGCTTTCAGACGTGCGTTTAAGAACTCCACCTCACGGTCGGGCATGTGGAATGTGTAGAGTTCCTTGTGGCGGAGGTGGAAAGACTCCACGGTCTCCTGGAGTTCTGCGGGGCCGATTGTTACCAGCGGCACCTCGGTGACCTCGACCTCGTGGAACTGGCCGATATAGCGCATATCCAACGAGCGCCTAAGCACAGTGTCCGCTGGTGAAATCCCGATTTCTCCGAGAACCTGCCGGGCTTCCACCGCCATCTCCGCAAAGAACCTATTCAATTGCTCCAGGTCCAGAGACTTCATGCGGGAGACGATGGAGCGGGCAAAGTCCCGCCCCACCTCCATGTTCAGCATCCCAAAGGCGCTGTAGGTGGCCGCATAGCGGGGGATGATCACCTTGGGAATCTCAAGAAGCTGAGCCAAGTGGGCCCCATGAACGGGTCCCGCACCTCCGCCCACCACCAGGGCAAAGTCGCGCACGTCATAGCCCCGCTTAGTGGAAATCTCACTCATCTTGTCGGCCATCATGGAATTGACCGTGGTGAAGATCGTTATGGCTGCTGTGGGAACGTCGAGTCCAAGAGGCTCGGCCACTGACCGGATCGCTTTTTCGGCCAATTCGGCCTTCAGGAGGATTTCTCCTCCCAAGAAGTAGTCTGCAGGAACGTAACCGAGCATCAGGTCCGCATCCGTAACGGTTGGCTGGGTCCCCCCCCGGCCATAGCAACTGGGCCCCGGATCGGCTCCGGCACTCTGAGGTCCCACTTGCAAGAGTCCCAGAGGATCAATCCAGGCAATGCTTCCTCCTCCGGCCCCGACACTGGGGACGTCGACCATCTTGATTGCCACCCGTTCATCTCCAACCCAGTTGTAATCCGTGTTTGGGATCACACCGTCCCGAATCAGGCAGACGTCAAAGCTGGTCCCCCCCATATCAACGGAGAAGAGGTCTTTGGTTCCGAAACATTGGCCCAGGCGAATGGCTCCCGCGGGGGCAGCGGCAGGACCCGATCCGATGAGGGAGACTGCGCAGCGAATGGATTCCTCCACGGACTGCACCAGGCCTCCTCCTCTCACCAGGTAAAGGGTGCCGCGGAATCCCAGCTCTTTCATCTGCTTTGTGAGGGACCTCAGGTATTTCTCGGTAATCGGTCCCACGGCGGCGCTCACGACGGTCGTGCTGAAACGTTCGTATTCCCGGTAGACGGGAAGAACCTCGTGGGAAGATGTTACGTAGGCGCCATTCAATTCCTGGCGGCAGATCTCCGCGGCTCTCTGCTCGTGGGCGGGATTAATGTAGGAATGCAGGAAGCAAACCGCCACCGCCTCCACCTTTTCCGCTTTGAACTGCGCAATGGCGGCATGGACATCCTCTTCCTGCAAAGGGGTAAGTATCTCCCCAGTGTCCCGAACCCTTTCCCTTACCCCGAGGCGCAAGTAGCGGGGGACTATAGGGCGGTAGGGGGGGACGAATAAGTTAAACCGGGAAGTACGTATGTTCTTGTAGCCCCGGCGGATCTCCAGGGTGTCTCGAAACCCCTCAGTTGCCAGCAGCCCCACCTTGGCTACCTTGCCAGTCAAAAGGGCGTTGGTAGAAAGGGTCGTCCCATGGGCAATCATGACCTCTATTTTGCTGAGGAAACCCGACAACTCCTGCCCGAAAGCGGAAGCTGCCTTCTCGAGGACTCGAGTGAGACCGATGGTTGGGTTTTCGGGAGTGGTGGGCGATTTGAATTCACGAATTTCGCCCGATGCGTCCAGAACGAGGCAATCCGTGAAGGTGCCTCCTACATCAATGGCAATCTTTAGCATTCGTTTCCTCCTGCGGGATAACGCGGTGTACAGTGTCCTCTATTGTGCCATCAGCTTGACCTGCAGGGCCTCCATTTCTTTGGTCCAGATCCCTTTTTCTTTGAAGAACTTGATGGCGCCGGGGTGATAGGGGATAAATGCCTTGTCGCTGACCATCCGGTCGCGCTGCCACTCCTTGAGAGTGTTATACGCTGCCCCCAACTCCTGGTTGTACTCCCACAGGGCCTTGATGACTTCGTAAGCCGCCTCGTCGCTGAAATCCTTCGAGGCCACCAGATAGTAGTCGCTGGTCAGAAACGTGGTATCTTTAACGACTGCGGTGGCGGACCCCGCTTTTAGAACCCTGGGGTAACTGCCGGGGTAGACCTCTCCCATTTTCCTTGCCCCTTCCGGTGTGGAGATTACAGAAATGAACTTCACCCCTCCCTTGCGGGCGTTGGCTTCCTCCACAGCGGGGCTCCCCACCGTGTGCCAGCCGGCATCCGTTCTCCCCTCCAGGAAGGCCTGGGCGCCGGCCTGCAGGTCCGAGACAGGGACCTTTATGATGTCATTGTACGTAAGCCCCGCGGTGGCAAGAGCGGCGGTGCTGCTGAGCTTCACAATGGGAGTTCCAGGGTAATCGGATGGAATCCTCTTCCCCTTCAAACCCGCCACAGTATCAATGGGGGAATCCTTGGAGATGTAAAAGCTAAGCTGCAAGGTGCCTCCCACGATAAGGATCCGGGTATTCCGAAAGGGTTTTTTGTAAAGGATAATCCCATTATAGGAAGTAGCGGCATCCGGGCTGGTCAGGATTCCCATATCCGTTTCCCCCTCGTTCATTGAAGGAAGCCAGGCTGGGGGCCCCGCAAAGGGCTGGACTCGGATCGTTGTGGGAGTGTGTCGGCTGATGACTGAGGCAATGCCGATCCCAATTGCGTTGGACGAACTTCCAACCGCATGGGTGGCAAGAGTCGCACTGCGGGGCACCGCCGCCTGCGCCTGACCGGCGAACGAAAAGAATGAAACAAACACGGAGGTCAGGATGAGGATCGATTGACGTAAGCGTTTCATGTCTCAAGGCCTCCTCACTGGATGGATGTGGCAGCGCTCCCATGCAACGGGGACATCCCCACCCCCGACTGCGTGTAGCGCCCGAATGGAACTTCAATTGTTGAGGGTAAAAGTTCTTCGGAAGATAGCACAGGGCTTCCCGGATCTCAACGAGAGTTTTCGCGAAAATCCAAAGGGAAAAACACCTGTGGCATTATGATGCGGCGGACTTCCGCAATCCGGGAATCCAAAAAATTGTTTCGGGCCGGAGGCGTTTCGGGTTATAATCTTGGCGCCTCACCCGCCCAAATTTGTGGAACATCGTGGCCGCCATGCCCGCTACGAGTAACTGGATTGTGTTGGATTTGACGGGCACAGTTCGCCGGCCTCCTTGGCTTCCTTCGCGCTAAGGGTGTATCCGTCACAGACGCAAGTCCATATCCGCCGCCAAGGAGAGAGAGACGTTCCTGGACGTATAAGAAACCAATAGGAAGGAGCTGGATCGATGGGAAAGGATTTAAGGAGTTTCTTGCAACAGATGGAGGCGGTGCTCCCCCAGCAGATTGCCCGGGTGAAGAAGGAGGTTGCCTCCAAATTCGAGGTCTGCGGGCTCCTGCGAAATCTGGAGTTGAAGGGCCGCGCCCCGATTCTCATCTGTGAGAACGCACTCGATGTGGAAGGCCGCCCGAGCGCTTACCCTCTGATCTCCAATCTGTTCGCTTCCCGCGAGAATATCGCCCTCGCTTTGGGATTGCCCAGTTCCGAAAGCGGCCTTCCCTTGACCCTGAAGGCATCGGAGCTTGCCAAGACGCCGATCGCTCCAACCCTGGTGGACACCCGCTCGGCTCCCGTCAAAGAAAAGATCTTCCGGGGAAATGACGTGGATCTGACCCGATTTCCCATCCCTGTACATCACGATCTGGATGGCGGGCCCTACATCCTGGCCAGCAGCCTCGTTCAGGTCGATCCCGGATTCGGCACGTATAACACCTCCATGGTGCGCTTTCACCTGAAAGGACCCCGGCGGGTCTGCGTCAACATGATCCCGGGGCATCACAACGGATTTATTTACAGAAAATATCAGGAGCGCGGAGAACCCATGCCCGTTGCCATCGTGGTAGGGCACCACCCTGGCTTTTACATGGGCAGCCAGTGGGAAAGCGCCGGAAGCCAGGGCGGGGTGAGTGAGTACGACTTGATCGGCGCCATGCTTCAGGAGCCCATGGAAGCGGTCCCTTCCGAGAGTTTTGGCAAGGATCTGCTGGTTCCGGCCCGGGCTGAGCTGGTGATCGAGGGACTGATCCCTCCGGACGAGAAGGAGGACGAAGGACCCATCAGCGAACACACCCGGTATTACAAGCATGTTCGGGGCGGGCAGCACATTTCCCGCTCGACCTCTGTGATGAACGTTACCGCCGTCACTTGCCGCCGCGACGCCTACTATCTGGACACATTCATCGGGCATGCGGACCAGAACCTCATCGGCTCCATTCCCAAAGAAGGTGCCATTTTAAACCAGATCAAAGGTGCGGCACCCGGGGTTAAAGCGGTGCATCTTCCGCTTTCGGGCTGCGGCCGTTACATTTGCTACATCTCTCTCAAACAGCGAGTCGCCGGTGAGGCCCGAAACGCCATCCTGGCGGCATTTGGGGTGGACTGGCACTTGAAGTACGTCATTGCGGTGGACGACGACATCGACGTCTACAGCGAGCCCGAGGTGCTCTGGGCGCTCTCGCTAAGGTCCCAGCCTGCGGATGACACCTTCGTCATTCCCAAAGCTGCAGGCGCCCGGCTCGATCCCACGACTCCTATGGAAGACGACCAGCCCCTGTCCTCCAAGATGGGGATCGATGCGACCCGTCCCTTCGGCAAACCCTTCTCCGCCGTGGGAGAGGTGCCCAAGGCGGTATTGGCTAAGATGAAACCCGAGGACTACCTTTGATGTCCCGGCCTTAGTAAGGAGGTTTGCGTGGCTTCCGAAACCCGTGATGATCTGAGGATCAAAGTGGCTCAGTGCTGCCGGATGCTGGAATGGATGGGCCTCATTGATTATAGCGGTCACGTGAGCGCCCGTTTGCCGGGGACGGACCGCATCCTGATCAACCCGCGTGACCAGAGCCGCGTGGGGCTGCGCCCGGAGCACCTCATCGAGGTGAACCTCGATGGCAAAATTCTCGGAGGCGACGGAAAGCCCCCCAACGAGGTGTTCATCCATACGGAGGCTTACAAGGCCCGACCGGACGTTCGCAGCGTGGCTCACGTTCACTCGCCCATGTCCGTCACGTTGAGTGTGGCGGGCCTACCGTTCACCCCCGTGATCTACCACGGAGCTCTCTTTTCCCAGGGGGTGCCTCTCTACAACGACAGCCGGCACGTTAATTCTCCCGAGCGAGGAGCGGCTCTGGCAAAAACCTTGGGACGATGCCGGGCCGCCGTTATCCGCGGCCACGGTGCCATCGTGGTGGGCGATAGTGTGGAGGGTGTTTTTTACACGGCGGTTTACATGGAGGACAATGCGACCAAGCTCTATCAGGCTTCTCTGCTGGGGAAACCGATTCCGCTGCCTCCCCACGAGCTTGCGGAGGGGGCGGAGACGCATAAGCAATATGGCAAGATGTGGAGCTACTTTCTGGAGAAGACAGGCTTGTCTTCCGCGAGATTCTGACCCCGGGCGTTCTTTAAAAAAGGGGGAACGTATGAAATCGGGTGGTTCTTTGGGAAAGTTCCTGCTGGTAAGCTTGCTGGGGATCGGGCTGGCATTTCCGGCAACAGCGCTGGCCCAGAAGAGTAACTTGACTAAGACCATGGTCGCCTATTCGGGGCTGGTGGTGAACCAGGCTACGGTGTGGGTGGCCAAAGAAGCGGGATTGCTGGCTGCAGAAGGACTTGACGCTACTCTGCTCTTCATTGCCAGCGGCTCGCAAACGGCCCAGGCTCTTACTGCGGGTGACGTGGAAATTGCCGTGGGGGGCGGGTCCGCCGTAATCAACGCCGCTCTGGGAGGCGTTGATCTCGTTTTAATCGCGGGGATGGTCAACGTCTACCCCAACTCCTTCTTCAGCACGCGGGATATTAAGAGCCCGATTGAGCTGAAAGGGAAAAAGATCGGGATCACCCGCTTCGGTTCTTCTTCACAGATCGCCACGGAGATCTTCATGAGAGCCTTCGGGCTCGAGGTGAATCGTGATTATACCTTGATCCAGTTGGGCACGGCGCCGGTCCGCATGGCAGCCTTGGAAACCGGCGCCATCCAAGGCACGACCCTCGCTGACCCCGAAGGTTACATGGCCGCCAAAGCCGGGTTGAAGGAACTGATCTCAATCAAGGATGCCAAGAAGCTCAACATCAACTACCAGCATACTGCGATCTCGGTTTCGCGTTCCCTGCTGCGGCAAAAGCGCCGGATAGCGGAGCGCTTCATGCGGGGCCACGTGCGGGCCCTGCAGTTCTACCAGACCCGCCGTGCCGAAACCATGGCCATCATGGGAAAATACATGCGAATCAGTGATCCGGAAGTCCTGGCTGCGACGTACGATCGCAACGTGGATCTCTTTGAAAAGGTGCCGTACCCTTCTTTGAAGGGCATTCAGACTTTGCTGGATCTCAATCCCAAGGCCAAAGGGGCCCGACCCGAGCAGTTCGTGGACTTGAGTATCGTCCGGGAGCTCGAGCAAAGCGGATTTATTAAAAAAGTATGGGGCGAATAAGTTTCCCAACATGATAGGAGATCAGGATGTCCTATAGAGATTTGCGAGACTGGCTCGCTCAGGTTGAAGAGTTTGGAGAAGTTCAGCACCTGAACGGGGCCGACTGGAACCTGGAGATGGGAGCGCTTTGTGACATCGTCTGCCG
>DATEAK010000092.1:0-9322 GCA_035288405.1 bacterium
GAAGAAAACGGCCACGCGCAGTTTTTTAGACGGATTTGCCAATCTTGCGCCTTCCTCCAGCAACGTGTCAGCCGTTTCTATCACACCCCCCGGAGACTGTCAACGATTCGGTTCGCTTTCATACCATCAGTTCATCATCGAGGAATTACTACCTTCCCTCCGCAGCTCCTCGGGGGAGCCACACCCAGGATGCGGGTACCCATCCCATGGGTGCGGCTCTCGAACGGCTTGCGGCGAGAGATTTCCAGTTGCTGTACAACGCTCAGAAAACTGAGGGCGGGCAAAGCCGGTGCGCTAATCAATTGACTTGAGCAGCGAATCCGGTATATTTTCTTTTTAGTTGGCTGTTGGGGATGGGAGATGGATTGCCCGAAATTACGCAGCGTAGAAGCCTTCCCGGTAAACTTGAATGGCCAACGTCTCATCTGCCTCCGGGACCCTTACAACTTCAGCGAAAAAGTCGTGTTTCTTCCTCCTCCTGCTTTTTTCGTCGTAAGCTTGCTGGACGGCCGGCACTCGCTCCTGGACATTCAAGAAGCCTTCATGCGCCGCTTCGGAGAGATCCTATTCAACGAAAACATCGAGCAACTCTTGCGTGAACTGGAAGGAAACTACCTGCTCGAGGGCCCGGCCTTTCAGCAACGAAAGCAGCAGGTCGAGGAAGAGTTCCGGCTCTCGAACTTGCGGCTGGCTTCCCATGCCGGCCTGAGCTATCCGAAGGAGGCGGGTGAGATCCGCAAGCAATTGGAGACTTTTTTTGCCGACCGACGAGGGCCCGGCCTGCCGGGCCCGCTAACGCAGGAGCCTCCTCTACGCGGCCTGATTTCCCCTCACATCGACCTGCGCAGTGGCGGACCTTGCTATGCGTGGGGCTACCGCCAATTGGCCGAGCGCCAATCCCCCGACCTTTTCGTGATTTTGGGTACGGGCCACTCTCTGTTATCCCCCTTTGCTCTGACCCGCAAGGATTTTGAAACTCCCCTGGGGGTTGTGGAGACCGAACAGCCCTTCGTTGACCATCTGGCGGAATCCGGAGGAGAGGATCTATTTGCAGGCGAGTTTGCCCATCGCGGGGAACATACGATCGAATTCCAGCTTCTTTTCCTACAATACCTGTTGGGCAGTCGGGGCGGCTTTCGGATTGTTCCTGTCTTGTGCGGGAGTTTCCATTCCTTTCTGATGTCGTCCCAGTCCCCCGGCTCTGATCCCGGAATCGGTCGCTTCCTCGGCGCTCTGGCTCGGGAGATCTTGAACTATCCGGGGAAAGTCTGCGTGATTGCCAGTGTCGACCTGAGCCATGTGGGTCCCAGATACGGTGATCCGGAGCCCCCGTCGCCTGGGTTCCTGGAAGAAGTGGAGAGAGAGGATCGGCGCCTGCTGGCGAAGGTCGAGGAGGGAGATGCCGAGTGGTTCTTCGACTGTAGCCGGCAGGTTCAGGACCGCTACCGGGTGTGCGGGGTTTCAGCCATCTACTCGATGCTCAAAGTATTGGGGGAAATCAGGGGGAGGCTTTTACGTTATGATCGCAGTGTCGTGGACCAGGAAAATTCCACGGTTTCCTATGCCAGTGTGGCCTTGGAATAGGGCTCTGTTAAAAGATGGCTGCGGCCACGATGAGCCCGATGGCCACGAAAGCTCCGGCGACGAAGATGCCGACGGCGGTATTGTTCTCTTCGGCCAGCTTCTTATCGATGTCGAAGGGGACAACCATACTGAGGACCTTGTAGGAGATGACCAGAATGACGATTCCCAGAAAGCTGTAGAACAGGCTTCCGAAGACTTTGAAGAGAGCGTTCACGGATGCACTCCTAAAGGGATGGATTCAGGAATTTGCCTGGAGGGCAATTCCGATCTCGAGGCAGGCACACACTACCATGCCCGCTCCGATTTATCAAGCCAGGGCATTTTTCTCATGTTTTTACTTGACAGGGTGGAAAAAGATTGTATATTTGCACCGAAAAATTGGACCAGGAGGAAAGCCTTTCAAAAACTAAAGTTTAGAAGCAACCAGGTCGATAAAGGGAAAAAATGATTCGGTAGGATGTCATGGAAGGGCTTGGCCTAGAGATGGCTAAGAAGGTTGTCAGAGTAGATCGGAGAAAGGGGCTCTTCTCCTGGACAGGAGAAGGGTAGGGCTACATCTAACTCACTGGAGGGAAGCAAAAAAGATGATGGGATTCGGACAGCACTTGATGGTAGACGGTTATGGAGGAAACCGAGAGAAATTAGCCGACCTAGACCTGATCTACAGCTTTCTGGATACCTACCCCAAAGCGATGAAGATGACCAAAATTATGCCTCCCTACGTCTTCAAGTACAGCGGACGCAAACCTGAAGACTGGGGCCTGTCAGGGGTCGTGCTCATCGCCGAAAGTCACATCAGCATCCACACGTTCCCGGATAAAGAGTTTTTGAGCCTCGACATGTTCTCCTGCAAGATGTTCAATACGGAGAGGGCCGTTTACCACGTGAAGAAACTGTTCGAGGTCAAGAAGGCGGAGATCAGCCTCCTCGATCGAGGCCTGGAATTCCCCAAGGACATCATGAGGGCCAAGGATATTGTGTTTAAGGAACGCGTAAGCATGGTCGGGTGAGATGTCGGGAACCGTCTGAGGGGGATCTGTCAAGTAGGGTGGTCCTCGTAGCTGAGCAGTGGCCTCGATGCCAGGGGAAATGAGTTACCCTCGGCGGAGAAGATCCGGTACAATAGCGGAGGAATTTTATTCCTAATCGAGGCGTCCCCTCATCAGTAGCGAAAGTCTCTTTGAGAGACATGTTCCGGGAAGATCTATTCATTCCAAATAATTTCCTGGCTCTACCCTCTGAATATGCAGACTTCGAGAGGGCAAGGGTTGTGATCGTCCCCGTTCCATACGACTCCACGACCTCTTATCAGGCCGGGGCGCGACTTGGTCCCAGGGCTATCGTGGAGGCTTCTCGCCATTTGGAGCTTTACGACGAGGAAGAGGGTACAGAGCCCTACCATGTCGGAATTCACACCCTGCCGGAACTGGAGCCCGTCCTCCCTTCTCCAGAGGCCATGGCGGCCCGTGTGGAGGAGGTGGTAGGGGAATTGCTGGATCGGGAGAAGTTCGTGGTCGTCCTGGGCGGTGAGCATTCTATCTCGATAGGGGCCGTAAGTGCCTTCAGCAAGCGTTTTCCGGAGTTGAGTGTCCTGCAAATTGATGCCCACGCGGATTTAAGGGACTCCTACTGCGGGACCCGGTACAATCATGCATCGACCATGCGCCGGATACTCGATAGGGTGCCGGCGGTGCAAGTGGGAATCCGCAGCCTGTCCCGGGAGGAGGCGGATCTGATCCGGCAGCGCAATCTTCCCGTTTATTTTTCTAAGGATCTGGCCGATACAAACGAGTGGGAGGAAGAGGCCATTAGTCGTTTGGGCCAGAATGTATACATTACTATTGATGTCGATGCGTTTGACCCGGCGATTATGCCGGCAACCGGAACCCCGGAACCCGGAGGGTTGTGGTGGCCACAGGTGATTCATTTCTTGCGCTCCGTTACTCTGCGCCGCAAGGTAGTGGGCTTTGATGTGACGGAATTGGCTCCTCTGGCGGGCCAGACAGCTCCCGATTTTCTCGTAGCGAAGTTGATCTACCGGCTTATCGGGTTCGTCCTGAGTTCTTCCCCGAAACAGTAAAGAGAAACGGAGAATCCTATGACCAAGAAGGAGAGCAAGCACAGCAAGCAGAAAAAGATCTTGCTCGCGCGCAGGCAAAGTCTTCTGGAAAAGCTGGTGCAGAACAAGGAGGCGGCCGACGACATGTCCGATCTCACCCGTGGGGACGATCTCGATCAAGCGGTCGCCACTCGGGATCGTGAGATGAATTATATGCTAACGAACCGGGAGCGCATGGAGATCAAAGCGATTGAGGCGGCCCTGGATCGGATTGAAAATGGCACCTATGGGATATGCGAGGAATGCAGCGAGGAGATTGAGCAGAAACGGTTGGAAGTTTTGCCCTTCGCCCGGTACTGCCGGGATTGCCAAACCGAGATTGAAAACCGGTCGGGTCGTAAGGAAAATCCGGCTGAAATGAAAAAGTGGCGGTACTAGAAAGAGGAGACTCGGAGGAGGTCATGAAAGCCCGGAAAAACCGTATTGACAGTGAGGACGGTGAGGAGTGGATTGACTGGCAAGCGCAGGAAGAAGAGGGTAATGAGGAGGATGAAGAGTACGCGCGTCGACTCTTCAGGAAAGAGAAGCACCTCCGCAAACGAAAAAAAGTTTCCGACCTGAAACAAGACGAAGAAGGGACGTCCGAGAGAAAACAGGGTTAACCGAAAGATCTTCCTACCCAAGAATTCTCCGCACGACAACACACTCCCGGCATTTTAGTGCCTGAAGGCTCTCACTATGCAAACAGGACCTCTCACGCTGCGGGTACGATACGCGGAGACGGATCAGATGGGGGTTGCCCATCATGCCGCCTACCTGGTCTGGTTTGAAGCCGCCAGGACCGAGTATCTCAGATCTCTTGGATTTTCCTATCGATTTATGGAAGGAAGCGGGCTCTTCTTGCCCGTCGTTGAATCCCTATGCCGCTACCGGGATCCGGTTACCTACGACGATGTCTTGAAAATTTCGACCCGGCTCCAGGAATTGCGCCGGGTGAGAATTACCCTCGCCTACCGCGCCTGCAAGGAGAATGATACTTTGTCCGCCGAGGGGTACACGGTCCACGCCCTGCTCAACCGGGAGGGGAAACCGATTCCTTTCCCTGCTGATTTGCGGGCGGCCCTTCTCGCTGCGCTGGAATCGACAAAGTAATTGCCTGCGCTCTTCTATTTATGCTAGCTTGAAGAAGCTTCAAATGCATGACCGCGCTGGAGCCCGCGTGTCTATTGTCACCCACCATGTTCTTAAGCTGGAAAGCATTCAATCGTGGCAGGAGGTGTCTCTCAAAGCAACAGGCGGGGAGATCCCGCGATGGGAGGTCCGGAGATGGCGTTTCGCAAAATCGGGGTGCTCGGTTGCGGTCTTATGGGCTCACGCATTGCGCAAGTATCGGCTGCTGCAGGTTACGAGGTATGGGTCCGGGAGATCGAGCAGCGATTTCTCGACAAAGGGTTTGACGCTCTTAAGAAGTCCATGAGCCGAGAGGTGGAGAAGGGAAAACTCAAGTCCGAGGACATGGAAAATACACTGGCCCGTCTGCACGGGACTTTGAATTTGGAGGACCTCAGGGACTGCGGGCTGATTATCGAGGCGATTGTCGAGGACATCCAAGTTAAGAGGGATCTGTTCTCCACCCTGGATCGGCTTTGTGTTCCGGAGACGATCCTGGCCAGCAACACGTCCTCTCTCACGGTCATCGAGATGGCAGCGGCCACCCAGAGAGCCGACCGGATTGTAGGTCTTTATTTCTTCAATCCGGCTCATTTCATGAAGCTTGTCGAGGTCGTGCAGACCATTGCCACCAGCGCGGAGACCTTCCGGCAGGCGTTTGATTTTGTCCGGTCGATCGGCAAGGTCCCCATCGCCGCCAAGGACCGCTCGGGATTTATCGTGAACCTGCTCCTGGTGCCCTACCTCCTGGATGCCGTCCGGGCCCTGGAGAGCGGCCTCGCCACCGTGGAGGACATTGATGCGGGCATGGAACTGGGCTGCGGCTATCCCATGGGTCCCTTTACGCTGCTGGATTTTGTCGGCCTGGACACCACGTACCGGATCGCGAATATCATGTACGAGGAGTATCGGGACGGTAAGTACGCTCCTCCTCCTTTGCTGCGGAAGATGGTGCTGGCGGGTTACTTTGGCATGAAGTCGGGAAAAGGTTTTTATGATTATGCGGGGGAAAAACCCGTGGTGAATCCAATGGTGATATGACGGCCGCCGGCAGGATTCGCCGGCATCGGGAGGAATCATGGCATACGAGAATATTCTCTATCAAGTTGAAGACGGAATTGCCCTCATCACTGTGAACCGCCCCAAGGTTCTGAATGCCCTCAATTCGGCTACCTACGAAGAGCTGCGTCAGGCTTTTCTGGCGGCCGGGAAGAATGAAGGAGTTGGGGCCGTGATCCTGACCGGGAGCGGGGACAAAGCCTTCGTGGCGGGTGCGGACATCAATGAGCTGGCCGTGCAATCCCCCGTCGGTGCCGCCGAATTTTCCCGGCGCAGTTTGGAGGCGCTAGCTTTGATTGAGAACCTCGGGAAGCCCGTGATTGCCGCCGTCAACGGTTTTGCGTTGGGAGGAGGGTGTGAGCTGGCCATGGCCTGCCATATCCGGATCGCGTCTGCTTCCGCCAGCTTCGGCCAGCCGGAAGTGAGCCTGGGAATTATTCCGGGAAACGGGGGAACGCAACGTCTGGCGCGTTTAGTGGGAAAGGGGAGGGCTATCGAAATCGTTCTCACGGGCGCTATGGTCGATGCCCAGGAGGCCTACCGGATCGGACTCGTCAACAAGGTAGTTCCACCTGAAAGTCTTCTGGCCGCCGCCAAGGAGATGGCCGGAAAGATCATGACAAAAGGGCCTGTCGCCGTCCGGCTTTCTCTGCAAGCGATCCATCACGGGATGGAAATGAGTTTGCGGGAGGGACTGGAGCTGGAAGCCAATCTCTTCGGCCTGGTGTTTTCCACGGACGATATGAAAGAGGGGACCCGGGCTTTTCTGGAACGGCGCAAACCTCAGTTCAAGGGAGAGTAAGGGACCGAGGTGCTCCCTTCGGCAAGCTCAGGGCAGGCTTTGGGGCTTCAGTAAACTTTTGCGCGTGAAGTCGATTTGCATTCAATGGTTTTTCTGGTGCGATAAGATTCGAGCGTTCAGAGTGCGGCGCCTGCAAAATTTTGTAGGGGCACCCCTACGTGGGTGCCCTCCGTCGCCTTGCTCGGGGGAACTGATCCACGAGATTATGCCAGATGGGGTTCTTGCGGTGGGTAATGCAGCGCACGTGAAACCCGAACACCATCCGGTCGATGAACGTGTATCCCGTATGCTCTCCTCGGGACTCCTCTAACTCCTACCGGCTTCGTTTCAAAGAGGCTGGCCTCTCACAGAAACAATGCCCCGCTCCCGCACTGGAGCGCGAATCTTGCGCGGGGCCAGCACCCAGATCAGCACTGCAGCCGCAAAGCACAGGGCAATAACTGCCTTGAAGGCCAGATCGTAGCTGGCAGTCGCGTCATAGACGTGCCCTCCGAACCAGGCTCCCAGGGCACCTCCCACTCCAAACCCTATATTGACCGTACCTAAAATGGTGCCGAAATTTTTCCCTTGGAAAAGATCGGCGTGAATCGAGGTTCCGACGGGCGTGTTCCCTCCGTAGCCCACCCCATAGGCCAGGGCATAAAACGTAAGCAGGCCCCAATCGTCTGTCGACCGGATCGCGTTTAGCGCCACAAGCCCGGCAATCATGAACAAGGCAATTGCACTTTGGGCAACTTCCCGGCCGTACCGGTCCGACACTGCACCCCACAAAACGCTTCCTATAATTCCCCATAGGTAGGTAAGACCAAAGAAGGTCGCGGCGAGCATGGGCGCGAATCCCTTATCGACGAGGGAAATGACCTGGTGGGCATCAAGCAGGCTTGTTCTGAACCCGGCACACATGTTGATTAAAGCCAGGATCCAAAATCGATAGGTCCTTATGGCAAGAGGCACAGACCACTCGGTGGCCACCCATTGTTCGTTCCTTACCACCATGCGGGTCCGGCTCCGAGGTTTCCCCTTTTTCCCCGGCCTCTCTTGTCCTTCACCGTCAGGCTGTAAACCCATTTCCTGCGGCGAAGACCGCAAGAGAGCCGCGTTGAGCGGGATCAGAACCCCGGCCACGATGGCGGCTAGGACCAGGTAGGCATTCCGCCAGCCAATGGTCTCGATTAATCCCTGAGCAAAAGGTACGACCAACAAATTGCCAATGCTGATACCCGAGAGAGCGATACCGAGGGCAGCCGCCCTGCGGGAGACGAACCACTTGGAGATCAATACCCCCTGGGGCACGAACCACAGTGAGGCTACTCCTCCGGCCGTCAACAGGCCAAAGGACACATAATACTGCCACAGGCTTTGAATCTGGCTGGATGCAACCAGGCCCAAAGAGAGAACCAGAGCCCCCAGGGGAATGAATCGGCGGGGTCCTATTTTGTCCACGAGCCACCCCGCCAGCAACCCGCCAAGGGCAGTCGTAACCAGGGCAAGGGACATGACCCCGGCGCTCTCCGCCCGGCTCCAACGAAAGTCCTTGAGAATCGCCACGTAGAATACGGAAAACGAACTCCGCATGGGGGCGGTCAGGGTCACCGTGACCAGGGAGACTCCAGCGACGACCCACCCGTAGAAGAATGGGGCCTTTTGTTGCGGAGCTTGCTCTCGCTTCAAACGGATCTCCCTCTAGGGTCACCGAATTCGACGCGGGTCTCCTCACCATTACAGATGGAGCAGAACGTCCTTCTGAATGGCGCCGCACCGCCCATCGTGCGGAAGGGTCATCGAATATGACTCATTTCGACGCGCAGGCTGGCCGTCACCGCCGAGTCCACCTCCAGGCTCTTTGGATCAATCACCACCCCGTAGTCCCTGCGCGCCCCTTCCACCGATATCACTCCTTCCAATACGTCCTCCCGTACCCGCTGCGCTTCCCTCTCCAGAGGATCCCCCACCCCGGCTCCGCCCCCGCTGACGTGCAATAGCTCATCCCCTTCCCGCAAAGGCACGTTGCGCTTGCCGGCCACCGGAATCCGCTCCCCGTTGCGCACGATATAAATCTCGTTGGGCCTCCCCGCTCTGCCGCCCAGATAGCCCGCCTTGAGGCTGTAGAGCTTCTGGCCGTCGGCCGGCCCGGTCATCAGCAACCCAGGCTTCCCCTCGTTCACCAGACTCCAGATATTTCCTACACCCCCACGCCACTTCCCCGCACCCGCATGGTCGGTCGCAATCTTGTACTGCAAGGCCCGCCATGGAAAGCTCGCTTCCATCACCTCGATGGAGCTCTTGCAAAGCATCCCACTACCGCCGGGACCTGTGTTTGGCCATCCATCATAACCGTAGACGGCTCCACCTCCGCCCTCGGCCCAGAAATTCTTGATCTCGTAACTCCTGCCCGTGCGAGGATGATCGGAAACAATATGGGGATGCATCGGGCGGTTGTGTTGGGCAGGGACCTTTTCCGGAATCGCCTTGGATAGGGCATCCCACATCGTATCGACGATCAAGCTTCCCGCGATTACAGGACAGCACCCCACCGGAGCCGGGTAGATCGGGTCCACCACCGTCCCCTTCTTCGTGATGATCTGCAGATCTTCCAAACTCCCCTGGTTGTGATAATCCGCCATTTCAGGAGATGTACAGGTCAAAAG
>DATEAK010000093.1:0-3075 GCA_035288405.1 bacterium
CACACAGGGGTGCCCCTACATGGTTTTCTTCAGTGCGAGGGTGCTCCCGCAGGCGCCCCCAAGTCCCTTCGCTTCCTCGCCGCAAGCCGTTCGGGAGCCCAAGGGGGCGCCCCCCTCGGAGCGAATGAGGATTATCGGAACAGGGGGATCAGTTCCCTGAGGTCATCGATCATCAGATCCGGGTGGCTCTCCAGCAGGGTTCCGGGGTCCGTCAAACCATAGCTCACCGCACAGATGATCACGCCGGCCCGTTTGCCTGCCTCGATGTCGTTGGTACCGTCCCCGATCATGAGCGTGCGGTCGCTGCGGATCTTTTTCTCCTGCAACAGGGTCAAGATCGCATCGGGATGGGGCTTCTTGAGAGGCATGCTCTCTCCTCCGATAATGCGCTCGAAACAGGACAGAACACCCAGGCCTTCCAGAACCGGGATGGCGAAGCGCTCGGGCTTGTTAGTCACGATGATTTTGGATTTCCCCTGAAAGTGCGTGAGAACTTCGGTGACTCCGGGGAAAAGCACGGTCGTGCGCAGGAGGTTGGCCTGGTAGTGGTCCGAGAACGTCGTCCAGGCACTCTCGATGTCCCGCAGGTGATCCGGGGGTAGAGTGCGCTCGAGAAGTTTGCGGACCCCGTCGCCGATGAAGCTGTAAATTTTCTCGGGGTGGAGTTCGGGGAGACCCAGGAACTTCAACGTGTAGTTGGCGGAATCGGCGATATCCTTTTTGGAATCGATCAGGGTGCCGTCCAGATCGAAGAGAATCAGGTCCAGTTCCCGTACCGAGGCTTTTTCCGGTCTCTTTCTCTTAGGCATCTTCCACCTGCAGAAAGGCGCATTTAAGGTAATGAGTTTCCGGCATTCCCAGGAGTGCGGGGTGATCGTAACCGGCTCCTCTCCAATCCAGGACGCGCAGGTCCTTGCGCTGGGACGCCCCGGCCCTTCTCACGCATTCGAGAAAGGCCGTGTCATCCACATGATAAGAGCAGCAGGAGGTGATCAGTATTCCCTGAGGGCGGATCAAGCGCAGAGCCAGCTTGTTCAGTCGTTGGTAGGCCACCAGAGCTTCGCTCAGGTGCTTGCGGTTCTTGGCAAACGCCGGTGGATCCAGGATGATGCAATCGAAGAGTTCCTCCCGTTCCCCTAACTCATGGAGGAACCGAAACGCATCGGCCGCAAATGTGTGCAACCTGGGACTCACCCCGTTCAGTTCTGCATTGCGCCGGGTGAGCTGGATGGCTGCCGGAGAATCGTCGCAGGCGGTCACTTCGCGTGCGCCGGCCTGCAAGGCATAGAGGGAGCAGGCCCCGGAGTAGCAAAATAGATCGAGAACTTTCGCCCCGCTCACATAGGGGGCCAGTGCCCGGCGGTTCTCCCGTTGATCCAGATAAAACCCCGTCTTCTGTCCCGCCAGGACATCGACGGCGAACCGGATGCCGTCCATTTCTACCTCGAGAAATTCTGGAATCGTCCCGCTCACGACTTCCACCTGGCTCGGCAACCCTTCGAGCCGGCGCAAGTTCGCGTCGTTGCGTGCCACCATGGCGCGGGGACGGACGATCTCCTGCAGGGCGTTCAGGATCTGCTCGCGGCGGACTTCCATGCCCTGAGTGAGGAATTGGAGCACCAGCGTATCCCCGTATTTGTCGACGATGAGACCCGGCAGGAGATCTCCTTCCGAGTAGATCAGGCGAAACGAATCCGAGGGACTGTAGCGCTTGAGCCGATAATCCAGCGCACGGCGTACACGCTTCTCGAAGAAAGAGGAATCCAGAGTCGCTGGCTGCCGGGAGAGCAATCGGATCGTGATCAGCGAGTTTCTATTCATGTATCCGATTCCCAGGAACCGCCCCCGGGAATCGAGCACGTTGACCTCCGCTCCCGGAGAGCAGTCCCCCTCCATCGTGTCGATCTCGTTGCTGAACACCCACAGGTGCCCCTGGTGAAGGCGTCTTTCCATGTGCTTTTTCAGATGTACCGTCATCTCCGCTCTTTTCCCGCCTCCAGAAGGTCCAGGGCTTCCCGGGCCACCGGAATGCTGATCCGGGTGCCACGGCTGAGAGCGTGGGCATTGACGGCAGCCAGGCCCGTGCTCAAGGAGGCAATGTCGCGGGGGAGCCGCTCCACGAGGAATGAGGCAACCCGAGGCGGAAGATTGACTTGCCAGTCGCGAGCAAGCTTCTTCAGAATCCGTTCCCGGGACGGGTCGTCGGGCGGGGAAATGCGAACGATGAGACCCCAGCGCAGCCGTGAGATCAGATGATCGTCCAGGTCGGGCATGGATTGTACGGGTTCCCCCCCGGCGCAGACCAGTTGCAGGCGGCGGTGGACCGCCATGTTCACCATATCGTAAAAGCAACTTCTGCCCTCGATCATTCCCAGCAGCTCGGGGAGATCGTCGATGAGGATGAAGCTCCCGGCAGGGGAAGAGGACTCACGGAGGGAGACGAGAAATGCAAAAACCTCGTGGGACATTCTCCCCGAGAGTAAGTGGGCTGTCCCTCGATTCTCCTGAACGCAAGCCCGTATTGCCTGCAGAAGGTGGGTCTTGCCGCCTCCGGATTCGCCGTGGAGATAGAGCGGGTTGAACAGGGACCCTGGAGATTCACAGACGGCTCGTGCGGCCCGGAAGGCCAGTGCATCGCCCGGGTGAACGATGAAATTCTCGAAGGTAAATTGAGGCTGAGAAGGAAGAGGAAAGGTGAGCTGCTTCTCTTCCTTTTGCTTGGGAGTCTGAAGAAACGGATCGGGGAGAGAGTGGAGGGGATTCATGTTGCCCCTGACAGGTCTTCGTCTCCCGGTAACCGGATTGTGGAAAACTCACAAAGGTCTAAAAAAACAAGAAATCCTGACGGTTATCGGGAAACATCCAAACCCCATGAACAGTTTATCCACAGGGTGTTTCCATCGGTTGAACCGGCCAACCCCGACCGGAGAGGGAACGACTACTCGAAAGCATCCAGGCCGGTAATGTCCCGGCCGATGATCAAAGCGTGAATATCGTAAGTGCCCTCGTAGGTGGAAACCGACTCCAGATTACACATGTGCCGGATGACCGGGTACTCGTCGGTGATCCCCGCGG
>DATEAK010000094.1:0-3269 GCA_035288405.1 bacterium
TCCCCTCCCAAAAAATAATCCGCCGGGATATAGCCCAGCAGGAGATCCGCATCGGTCACCGTGGGCTCCTCCCCCCCCTTCCCGTAGCAGGCAGGCCCAGGCTCGGCTCCGGCGCTCTGGGGTCCCACGCGCAGCAAGCCCAGGGAGTCGATCCAGGCAATGCTGCCGCCGCCCGCTCCCGCACTGTGGACGTCCACCATCTTGATGGCCACCCTCTCGTCCCCTTCCCAGCTCTCCGTCGTCATGGGGATCTCCCCCCGCCGGATCAAGCTCACATCCAGACTGGTTCCCCCCATGTCGATCGACAGCAAATCATCCTTTCCCACAAGCCGGCCGCAATAGGTGGCTGCCGAGGGAGCCGCCGCCGGTCCCGATCCCAGCAGGTAGACCGCCTGGCGGATGGATTCCTGCGGGCTCTGCACCAGACCGTTGGCCTGCACGATGAGAAGCGTCCCCTGAAATCCCGTCTCCTTGAGACGTCCCTCCAGCCGATTCAGGTAGCGTGCCGAAATGGGGCCGATCGTGGCGCTGACCACGGTCGTGCTGAAGCGCTCATACTCCCGCCAGACGGGCAGCACCTGGTGAGAAGTGGTGACGTAGAGTCCATCAGCCAGCTCCTGGCAGATGGCCGCGGCCCGGTCTTCGTGGGTCTTGTTGATGTAGGAGTGGAGAAAGCAGACGGCAATGGCCTCGGCTCCCGCCGCCTTGATCTTGTCTACGGCCTGCCGTACTTCCTGCTCGTTCAGTGGGGTGGCAATCTCGCCGTTGAAGAGGGTCCTTTCCTCGACACCAAAACGCAGATACCTGGGGACCAGGGGCTTGTAGGGAGGGACAAAAATGTTGTACATGGAGGTGCGAATGTTCTTATAACCCCGGCGGAGTTCCACCACGTCTCGAAAGTTCTTGGTGGTCACGATTCCGACCTTGGCCCCTTTGCCGGTCAGGAGGGCATTGGTGGCCAGTGTGGTGCCATGGACAATCAGGTCCACCTCACCGAGAAATTCTTCGGGGTTCTTCCCGTATCCCTTGGCGGCAATTTCCAGGGAGTTCAGCATGCCGATGGAGGAATCAGCGGGGGTTGAAGGGGTCTTAAACGCCCGCAGGCTCCCCTGCGCATCCATCACGAGACAGTCCGTAAAAGTCCCCCCCACGTCGATGCAGGCCCTATACATCTGGATATCCTCCTTTTGCTGGGTCAATCATTAAGAACACCCTCTCGAGTATCGCAATTTCCAGGAGAAATCTTCCCGCTGAATCCGCTTCCCTATCAGCCGGAGCGATCAACCACCGGCTCGCAGAAGGCGGGTCTTTTCCTCATCCATTGTCAACGTTTCGGGATCGATCTCCACCTTGTATACGTTCCGGGCCGCCTCAATGCTCACCACCTGGTTGATGACAACATCTTCCCAGACTTTCTGCGGATCTCGCTCTTCCGGATTCCCGACCCCGGCACCTCCCCCCACCTCTTTCCACACCACATCCCCCGGCTGCACCTGATACAAGCGGTGGCAATGAATCGGGATCTCCTGGCCATCGCGCACAATCCAGCCTCGATTCGGAAACGTCGGCCAGCCGCCCAGAGCCCCTGGAGCAAAGGTGGTCTCGCCTTGTCCCGCTCCGGTGTGGAACCCCGCCTCCCCGCCCTCATTCAGGCCGCCCCAGCGCAGCCCCGCGCCTCCCCTCCACTGGCCGGGTCCACCGCTATCGTGCCGCATCTCCTGGCACAACATGCGCCACGGATACCGGTTCTCGATATCTTCAATGTTCCCGCGGTTGAGTTCCCCCAGGGTGGCAAGGGTTGCGACGCCGTTCCAGCCATCGTAGCCCCGAACGGCTCCCCCTCCTCCCTCCACCTCGTAACCGCACTGCACGTAGAGCTGTCCCGTGCGCGGATTCTCCCCGAAGATGTAATGTCCGTACCGGCGCCCCCAGCAAGCGGCAGCCCGCTCCGGAAGGGCCGAGGAAAAAGCCATGACCAGTGATTCCAGCATGTTTCCCCCGACATTGACGGGCGCGCCTCCCGTCGGGGCCGGATAGCGGGAATTGACCACGCTTCCCTCCGGGGCAATCACCGTGATGGGAGTCATGGTTCCCTCGTTGTGGTAGTCGGCCAGGGCCGTGTCAAAAAACAGGATGGCACCGGCAATTGCGTAGCAATAGGTGGTGAAATAGGTCGCGTTAATAAACCCTTTTTGCTGGGGATCACTTTTGGAAAAATCGATCACCATCTCGTCCCCTTTGACCGTGATCTCGCAGCGCACCCAGACGGGAACCCCCAGGTTGACCCCGTCGTCATCCGTGGCCGATTCTCCGTAATAGGTCCCATCCGGCATCCGGCGAATGCACTGGCGAACCGCAGTCTCGGTCCTGCGGATCATCTCGTCAATGCAGCCCACGATCACGTCCCGGCCGAATTTCTCCAGAAGCTCTCGCAACCGGTTCTCACACAGGGTCAATGCCCCCAATTGGGCATAGTTATCGACCCGCACTCCCTCCGGGAAGCGTACGTTGTTCAGGATCAGTTTGTAAATCTCCCGGCACTCCTCGCCTCTCTCAAACACTTTGACGGGAGGAATCAGTATCCCCTCCGAATGAATGTCGTAGGGGTTATGGAAGTAGGCGCCCGGATAGGCTGCTCCCGTATCTTCCTGATGAGCCCGAGCCATGGCAAAGAAGAGAAGCTCATCTCGGAAAAAGATGGGCCTGTAAAACCCCCAGTCCGGAACGTGGTTGCAGTGCCCGTGGTAGGGATCGTTCACCAAGAAGACATCTCCTGGGTAGATATTCTCTCCGTACTCTTCTTGAATGTGGCGCACAGAGAGCTTTCCCCCCACAAATTGCGCCGGCAGTCCCGTGGGAATGGCCAGCGTGCGGGCCCGATGATCCCAGATCCCCACGGACATATCGTGCATCTGGGCAATCAGGAAGTTTTGCGCCGTGCGGTCGATCAGGTACCGCATCTCGCGGCAGATCCGCTGCAAGCTGTGCCACACGACGGTCAACGTGGCTTCATCGATCTTTATCTCACCCTTCATCTTCTTCCTCCACTTTCACGCGCAGCACCCAACCGGCCCCGCCTCGAAGAATAACCAAATACGAGACCGGACAGATCTTTCCCTGGTTTCAATCGATCAAGGGTCTCCGGCAAGAACTAACGGTCGAGGGTCTCGACAATCAACCCGCAGAGATCTCCCGGGCAGGGATGCAACCGATCCTTTGCGGCGTCCTTTATTTTCCCGGAACCGGACCGCCCCAGATCTCCCTCAGGA
>DATEAK010000095.1:0-13233 GCA_035288405.1 bacterium
ACCAGGAAAATCAGGCTTCCCGAGGTTTCGCGCACGGCTACCTCTCCTTGGCCTGTTCCCAGTAGCGGTCCATCTCTTCCAGTGTGAGCTTGTGTAAATCCTTGCCCTGGTGGGTGGCCTCTTTTTCCATGAACTGGAAGCGGGAAATGAATTTCTGATTGGTTTTTCGCAGAGCCTCTTCCGGATTGATGTCGAGGAATCGGGCCAGATTCACCAGCGCGAAGAAGAGGTCGCCCATCTCCTCTTCACGGCGGCTTGGGTTGTGACCGTTCATGACATCTTCAAGTTCAGCCAGTTCTTCTTTTACCTTGGCGAACACCGGTTCAATAGAGCCCCAGTCGAAACCCACGCGGCTGGCCTTTTCCTGCAGGCGGCGAGCCCGCAGCAGCGCCGGCAATTCCTCGGGGACTCCATTCAGCGCCGAGGTCTTGCGGCGGTCTCCTTTCTCGGCGATCTTGATCTGTTCCCAGTTTTTCAGAGCTTCCTGTGGGCTGTTGACTTGAATCTCGCCGAAGACGTGGGGGTGGCGGCGAATCAGCTTTTCGATCAATTGCTCGAGCACCTGGTAAATGTCGAATTCACCGCGCTCGCGGCCGATCTCGGACTGAAAGATCGCCTGCAAAAGAAAATCGCCGAGTTCCTCTCTCAGGGCAGCCGGGTCATCGTGGTCAATGGCTTCGAGGACCTCGTAAGTTTCTTCCAATATGTAGGCCTTGAGACTCTCGCGGGTCTGCTCTTTGTCCCAGGGACACTGGCTTCGCAGCGAAGTCATGATTTCGACCAGACGGTCGAAGGGGTGCTTTTTGTTCTGCTCCATATCAACGATCTCCAGCGCCGGTGGTCTCTCCCGGCGGAATATAAATAGAGTGATCTTCTCCCGGTATGCGTGCCTATTATGGGCGAAGGATGTGCAGTGCGCAAGGAGAGAAAGGGACCGGGGTGCCCCCTTCGGCAAGCTCAGGGCAGGCCTTGGGGCTCCGATAAAGTTTTGCGCGGGAGATCGCTTCCTCGGGGGTGCTCCCTGCAGTGAGCTTTCAGCCATCAGCTCTCAGCTGTAAATACTGAAATTCTCAGAAGGGGGTTCCTTCTAGGTTCTGACTGATCGCTGACTGCTGGATACTTTCCTCAATAAAAGGATGCGGAGGTTTTTCGTTGCAACCGAGCCGGCCTTTTGTTAGTCTAAAACCCGTTGACGCCGCTCGTTTTGCCGAGCCACCTGTTTTCCATTTATTTCTAATGCAGAGGTTTTGAAAGCTGCCGGCTGAGCGCTGACCGCTTTTTAAAAGGAGACAGACTGTGACCGAAGAGGAACAGGAAAAAGAAGGCTTCCGCGTTCAGGATCGCCGCAGTTTTACGGAAAAGGGAGAGCGCCGTCCCGGGTCGGAAGAAACCCGCCCGGAGCGCAGCCGGGAAACCGAGAAGCCGCCTCCCCGGGAATCACGACCCCGTCAGGCACCGCCCCAGCCCGAGCCGGTCGAAGAAATCGACTTTGTCACTTTCCTTCTGAGCCTGGGGAGTCAAGTTCTCTTTCACTTGGGAGAAATTCCCGATCCGGTAAGCCGGAAACGGGAGAAGAATCTGGCGGCGGCTAAGCAGACCATCGATCTCCTGGAAATTTTGGAAAAGAAAACCCAGGGGAACCTGACCCGGGAGGAAAACGAAGTCTTTCAAAACCTCCTTACTGATTTGCGGATGAGATACGTCAAGGCCGTACCGTAAATCCCATGGCTGGCAAGGTCCGCAAACTCCCAGAAGAGCTCTCCAGTAAAATTGCCGCGGGTGAGGTCATCGAGCGCCCGGCTTCCGTTGTCAAAGAGGCGATCGAAAACTCCCTGGATGCCGGGGCTTCCCGCATCGACGTGGATCTGGAACAGGCGGGTCTGTCTCTGATCCGGATTCGTGATGATGGGGAAGGGATGAGCCGGGAAGATGCCCTTCTTGCCTGCGAGCGCCATGCCACCAGTAAGATTCGCACTTTGGATGATCTGTCGGCGATTCACACACTGGGTTTTCGAGGCGAAGCCCTGGCCAGTATTGCGGCCGTGGCCCGGCTCCGTTTACAGACCCAACCGGCGGGAGATCTGGCGGGGACCGAAATCGAGCTGACCCCGGGAGGGCAACCGCAGGTTGGCGAGGTCGGAATTCCCCGCGGGACGGTTCTCGAAGTTCGGGATCTGTTCTTCAACCTTCCTGCCCGGCGCAAGTTTCTGAAGAGCGAAGCCACCGAGCTGGGCCACGTCAGCCGTGTGGTTCAAGATCTGGCCATGGTCAACTGCCATGTCCATATGCGGCTCCGGCATGGGGACCGCCTTCTCCTGGAAGCGTTGCCGACTCCGGATCGACTGCAGCGCCTGTCTTCCATTGCAGGCAAGGAAATCGTCCGAACCATGGTGATGTTGCATTCAAACCGAGACCCTCTGTCCGTGGAGGCATTGATCAGCAAACCGGGCGGCGGGAGGCGCGATCGAGGGGCCCAGCATTTCTACGTCAACGGCCGCCCGGTGCGCGACCGCCTCATGGCGCATGCCCTGCAAGAGGCGACTCGGACCTTATTCCCCGGCGATACGTTTCCTGTCGCGTATTTGTTCTTCTCTCTAGATCCCGGGGATGTGGACGTCAACGTGCATCCAACCAAGACGGAAGTGCGATTTGCCCGCAGCCAGGAAGTGCATCGATTTTTGACGGAAAGCGTAAAGACCCAACTCCTCCAGACATTGCGCGGCGAGGGTTCCGTTTCTGCGCAGGCGGTTCCGGGCTCTGCGGTTTCCGAGGGCGCTGGAAAGGGAGAAAGCTTCCTCCGTGAAGAGATAGCCTCCTTCTTTCCCGCCGGATTTTCCCCGGTGCAGCCTTCTTTCTCCCCGACGATCTTCCGCAGTCCAGTGCAGGTGGAACCTCCGGTGGAATCTCCTCTCATGTCCGCGGATCTCATTCATCTCACCCCTTTAGGGCAGGTTGACCAGACATTCCTTTTGTTTGAAGGTCCCCGGGGTCTTTACGTCCTTGACCAGCATACGGCCCACGAGCGGGTTCTTTACGAGCGTTTTCGCCGGCAGTGGGAGCGTGGGAACGTGGAGGTCCAGGGGCTTCTGATTCCGGAAGTTGTGGAGCTGGAGCCGGAGCAAGTCGCGCAAGTGAGTGAGCATCAGGATGAGCTGGAAACCCTCGGTTTTCAGGTGGAACCCTTTGGGGGAAATAGCTTCGCCATCCGTGCCGCCCCGGCCAGCCTGCTCGCCCAAGGAGTTCGAAATCTTTTTCTCGGATTGGTGCAAGTCCTGGAACACTGGGGAGAGCAATCTCCTCTGCCGAGTCTGGCGGATGCGGTGGTCCAGGTGATGGCGTGCCATCAGGCCGTCCGGGCTCATGATCCATTGACTCCCGAGGAAATGCGGGCACTTCTTCGCGAGCTGATGGCCACCGAAAGTCCGTTTACTTGTCCGCACGGACGTCCCACGATGCTTCTGTGGAGTCTGGAGAACCTGCAGAAGGAGTTTTTGCGCAAGTAGTTACGGGAGGTCCTTGATTCCGCGGGAGCCGTCCTCTATACTTTGGCCATCCTGTGGTTTACCGGTAAGGGAAAGACAGGGGGTGATGTATGCTGCCGGACAATATACCGGAAGCTTTGACGTTCGATGATCTGTTGTTGGTGCCAGGGCGCTCCCGAGTCTTGCCTCGCGAGGTCGAGGTGGCCACGATGTTGACTCGTAAGCTTCGGATGAATGTGCCGCTGGTCAGCGCCGCCATGGACACGGTCACGGAATCCTCTCTTGCCATCGCCCTCGCTCAGGAAGGGGGAGTCGGCATTATCCACAAAAATCTGCCCATCGAGTCCCAGGCCCACGAGGTGGACAAGGTGAAGCGCTCGGAGAGCGGGATGATTGTGGATCCGATCACCATAGGGCCCGACCGGAAGGTCAGAGACGCCCTGGAACTTATGAGGCGCTACCGAATCTCGGGGGTGCCGATCACCCAGGGGCCCAAGCTGGTGGGAATCCTCACCAACCGGGATTTGCGCTTCGAGACGAACCTGGATAAGAAAATCGGTGATGTCATGACCAAGGAGAATCTCATCACGGCTCCCGAAGGGACTACCCTGGAGCAGGCCAAACGAATTCTCCACGAGAATCGCATTGAGAAACTCCTGGTCGTGGATCGTGACTTCAACCTGAAGGGTCTCATTACGATTAAGGACATTGAGAAGGTTCGCAAATATCCAAACGCCTGCAAGGACTCTCTGGGCAGACTCGTAATTGGTGCTGCGGTGGGGGTTGGGGAAGACCGCTCCGAGCGGGTGCAAGCTCTGATTGAAGCGGGGGCTGATGTTCTCGCGGTCGATAGCGCCCATGGCCATTCGGAGGGGGTCCTGAAAACAGTGGAGTGGATCAAGGGAAACTACCCCCAGATGCAAGTGATCGCCGGCAACGTGGCGACGGGGGAGGGAACCCGCGATCTGATCACAGCGGGTGCTGACGCGGTGAAAGTCGGCATTGGGCCCGGCTCCATCTGCACGACCCGGATCATTGCCGGGGTGGGAGTTCCCCAGTTGAGCGCCGTCTCCGAGTGTGCGCGGGCCGCGGCCGAGGCCGGTGTCCCTATCATTGCGGACGGAGGGATCAAATTCTCCGGTGACATGACCAAGGCTCTGGCGGCGGGCGCCAATTCCGTAATGATCGGCAGTCTTTTTGCCGGAACCGAAGAGAGTCCCGGAGAGAAGGTTCTCTTCCAGGGACGCAGTTACAAGGTCTACCGGGGGATGGGATCCATCGGAGCCATGAGCGAGGGGAGCAGCGATCGCTACTTTCAGGAGGGCGAGCTTTCCGAGGCGAAGCTCGTTCCTGAAAGGGTGGAAGGGAGAATCCCTTACAAAGGTCCCGTCTCCTCCGTGGTTTTCCAGTTGATGGGAGGACTCAGGGCGGGCATGGGCTACTGCGGGGCCGCCACCATCGAAGAGCTCAGGCGTCATTCCCGCTTTGTGCGCATCACTTCTGCAGGACTCAGAGAGAGCCATGTCCACGATGTGATCATCACCAAGGAGGCTCCGAATTACCAACGGGAGTAGAACTCCATTGGAGTGGTGCTAAGGGTGAATATCCGCGGGGACAAGATCCTTATCCTTGATTTCGGCTCCCAGTACACCCAGCTCATAGCGCGCCGAATTCGCGAACTGCACGTGTTCTCGGAGATCGTACCCTTTTCGTTGGCGGCTTCCGAAATCCGCCGGCAGGCCCCGAAGGGCCTGGTGTTGTCCGGAGGACCCGCCAGCGTGTACGCTCCCGACGCTCCCATCTGTGATCCCGAGATCTTCTCTCTCGGCGTGCCGGTCCTGGGGATCTGTTACGGAATGCAAGTGACGGCTCACTTGCTGGAGGGGAAGGTGAGCCGTTCCGCCAGGAGGGAGTACGGTCCGGCCCGGCTTCTGATCGACCGGGAGGAGACTCTTCTTGCCGGATTGAGAGGAAATGGAGAATCCGAGGGGATGCCTGTCTGGATGAGTCATGGAGATCGCATCGAGAAGCTTCCGGCGGGATTTGTTCCCCTGGCCCATACGGATAATTCACCCATCGCGGTGATGGGCTCTCCTTCCCGCAAGCTTTATGGTGTCCAGTTCCATCCGGAGGTAGTGCATACTCCGAAGGGCGAAGCCCTATTTTCGAACTTTTTGTTTGGTGCTTGCGGCTGCACTCCCAGTTGGTCCATGGCCTCCTTTGCCGCCGAGTCGATCGCTGAGATCCGCCGGCGGGTGGGGAGCGCCCGGGTTCTGTGTGGTTTGAGCGGAGGGGTGGATTCGTCCGTTGCCGCCGTGCTGGTTCAGCGGGCGATTGGCGAGCAGCTCACCTGTGTGTTCGTTGATAACGGGCTCCTGCGCTTTGGGGAAGCGGAGGAAGTCGAGGCGACCTTCCGTCGTCATTTTCATATGAACTTGAGAGTGGCGGATGCCCGTGAGAGGTTCCTCTCCCGGTTGGCCGGGGTGGAAGATCCGGAGACGAAGCGAAAGATCATAGGGGATGAGTTCATTGCCGTCTTTGAGGATGAAGCAAAGCAGGTGGGGGAGATTCAGTTTCTGGCTCAGGGGACGCTTTATCCCGACGTGATTGAGAGCCGCTCGGTGCGCGGCCCTTCCGCCACGATCAAATCCCATCACAACGTAGGCGGTCTGCCGGAGCGCCTCAATTTCCAACTCATCGAGCCTCTCAAGGACCTGTTCAAGGACGAGGTGCGCCAGCTGGGCGAAGAGCTCGGGATTCCTCATTCCGTTCTGTGGCGTCAGCCCTTTCCCGGGCCCGGCCTGTCCATCCGGATCATCGGTCCGGTCAGTCGGGAAGCGCTGGATCTTCTGCGGCAGGCGGACCGGATCCTTCTGGAGGAAATTGAAGCCGAGGGACTTGGCGAACGCCTCTGGCAGTTCTTTGTGGTTTTGCTGCCGGTGCGCAGCGTGGGGGTCATGGGAGACGAGCGAACTTACGAGCAGGTGGCTTGCTTGAGGGTGGTGGAGAGCCAGGACGGCATGACGGCGGACTGGGCCAAACTTCCCTATGATCTTCTCGCGCGCGTGTCCAACCGGATCATTAATGAGGTGCGGGGAATTAACCGGGTGGTCTACGACATCAGCTCGAAGCCGCCCAGCACGATCGAATGGGAGTAAACGGAGAACAGGATGACGACGGCTGATTTTGTCCATCTCCACGTGCACAGCGAATACAGCCTCCTGGACGGAGCGAACCGCCTGGATCAGCTCATGGAGAGAGCCAAAGATCTCGGCATGGGCGCCATCGGATTAACGGACCACGGCAATCTCTTCGCGGCCGTCCAGTTCTACAAGAAGGCGCGGGAGTACGGTGTCCATCCGGTTCTGGGCTGCGAGGCCTACACGGCTCCGGGCAGCCGCTTTGAGCGAAACCCGGCCCAGGGCATCGGGGATTCGAGCAACCACCTGCTTCTGCTGGCGGAGAACGAAAAGGGGTACGGGAATCTCATCCAGTTGGTGACTGCGGGTTACCTGGAGGGATTTTATTATCGTCCCCGCATGGATCGGGAGATCCTGGCGGAGCATTCCGAGGGGCTCATTGCGTTCAGTGGCTGCTTGGGCGGGGAGATCCCGAGTTACATCATGGAGGGCCAGACGGAGAAGGCCAATAAGACAGCCGGCTGGTTCCGGGAAGTTTTCGGACCGGACCGTTTCTATCTGGAACTCCAAGATCACGGCTTGGAAGAGCAGCACCATGTGAACCCCATCCTGATGGAGATGAGCCGCAAGCTCGATATCCCCCTGGTGGTCACCAATGACTGTCACTACTTGAACCAGGATGATTCCCTGGCGCACGATGTTCTGCTCTGCATTCAAACGGGAAAAACCGTCAATGATCCCAAACGACTCAAATTTGCCACCAACCAGTTTTACGTAAAATCTCCCGAGGAGATGCGGGCTCTCTTTGATGGGGTTCCGCAGGCTCTCTCTGTGACGCGGGAAATTGCCGAGCGCTGCAATGTGGATTTTTCCTTTGACCAGATCCATCTCCCTCGCTACGAAACCCCGCTGGGAACCAGCCTCGATGGTTACCTGGAGACCCTGGCCCGCAAGGGGCTGGAGGAACGGCTGCGACAGAGCGGACTGTGGGAAACCGCAGAGAGAGGTCGCTACCTGGAGCGCCTGGATCTGGAGCTGAAGGTCATCAACCGCATGGGCTACGCGGGCTATTTCCTGGTGGTCTGGGACTTCATTGACTACGCCCGCCGCCAGGGGATTCCCGTGGGGCCGGGCCGGGGTTCCGCGGCCGGGAGTCTCGTTGCCTACTCGCTGCGGATTACGGACCTGGATCCGATTCGCTACGGACTCCTCTTCGAGCGCTTCCTCAATCCCGAGAGAATCAGCATGCCGGACATCGACATCGACTTTTGCATGGAGCGGCGCGACGAGGTGATCAACTACGTGGTGGGCAAGTACGGGCGTGAAAACGTCGCCCAGATCATCACCTTCGGAACCATGATGGCCAAGGCCGCGGTGCGCGACGTGGGAAGAGCCTTGGACATGCCCTACGGCGAAGTGGACCGGATTGCCAAGCTGGTTCCTAACCGTCTGAACATTACTCTCGGTGAGGCCATTCAAGAGGAAAGCCGTCTGTCCGAGCTGCAGGAGGCCGACCCGAAAGTCGACTTCTTGTTGAAGACCGCGCAAAAACTCGAAGGTCTCACCCGGCACGCATCGACACACGCAGCGGGAGTGGTGATTTCCCCACGCCCCCTCATCGAGTTCGTGCCCCTGTATCGCGGCTCCAAGAACGAAATTCTCACCCAGTATGCCATGGGAGACATTGAGAGCCTGGGCTTACTGAAGATGGATTTCCTTGGCCTGAGGACACTCACGGTCATCCGCTATACGCTGGAGCTGGTCCGTGAAACTTCCGGAGTGGATCTGATTCCCGAGATGCTTCCGCTGGACGATCCGGACACCTACGCGCTCCTGGGAGAAGCACGCACACTCGGGGTATTCCAGCTGGAGGGGAGCGGCCTCAGGGAAATTTTACGAAAGCTGAAACCGGAAGTTTTCGAGGACCTGATCGCTCTGGTGGCCCTCTACCGGCCGGGACCTCTGGGGAGCGGCATGGTCGATGACTTCATCCGCCGCAAGCACAAACAGGTTCCGATCGTCTACGATCACCCGTCGTTGGAAGGCATCCTCAAAGAAACCTACGGGGTCATCCTCTACCAGGAACAGGTCATGCAAATTGCCAGCGTCATGGCGGGTTTCTCCCTGGGGGAGGCGGACCTCCTGCGCCGGGCCATGGGGAAAAAACAACTGGAGATCATGGCCCAGCAGCGCCAGAAATTCCTGGAAGGAGCCCGCGGCCGGGGAATTCCGGAAGGGGTGGCTGCCAAAGTCTTTGACCAGATGGAATTCTTCGCCGGCTACGGATTCAACAAATCTCACAGCGCCGCCTACGCGTTAGTCGCGTACTGGACCGCTTACCTGAAAGCCCACTATCCCCGCGAGTTCATGGCCGCCCTGCTGACCAGCGACATGGACAACTCGGACAAAGTCATTAAGTTTTTGGATGGGTGCCGGGAAATGGGAATCCATGTCTCTCCTCCCGATGTGAATGAGAGCGGCAGGGATTTCAGCGTGGCCGGCGATTCCCTGCGTTTCGGATTGGCGGCCGTCAAGAACGTGGGACTGTCCGCCGTGGAGAACATTTTGGCCGTGCGGCAGCGCAACGGTCCTTTCCCTTCTCTGGAATCTTTCTGTCAGAGCATCGATCTGCGGGTGGTGAACCGCCGGGTGATCGAGAGCCTGATCAAAGGCGGGGCCTTTGACAGTTGGGGAATTTCCCGCGCCACGCTCATGGCCGATGTGGACCGGGCCTTGGAAGCGGGGCACAGGTCTCAGAAAGATCGAGAGACCGGACAAACGAGCCTCTTCTCACTGGTGGAACGGGCCCCGGAGCAAAAAGTTCGGACGAAACCGGTGGCTGAATGGCCGGAGAGTCTGCGACTTCAGTACGAGAAAGAAGCCTTGGGCTTCTACATTACCGGTCACCCCCTGGCCCGATATGCGCAGCTCCTGCGGACCTATTCCAGTGCCAATACGCAAACCCTCGCAGAGAAGAACGGCAGCCGGGAGGTATGCGTGGGAGGAATGGTGAACAAGGTGCGCTCTCTGGTCACCAAGAAGGGGGATGCCATGGCGATCTTCGATCTGGAGGATCTCTATGGCTCGGTGGAAGTCGTGGCCTTTCCGGATGTTTACAAAGAGGCCGGGCAATTCCTGGCCGGAGAGGAACCCATTTGGGTCAAGGGGACCGCGGAGGTGGACGGGGAATCGGCGAGAATCCGGGCGAGCCGGGTGTTGCCGTTGGAGCAGGCTCCGCTGCTGCAAGGATTCTCCGTGCACATCAACCTGAAAGGCGATGCGGTCGAGCCTTCCACTCTTCTGGGGCTGCGCGATTTGCTGCAAGGCTCTCAGGGAGGCAGCAAAGTATACCTCCATTTTCACTTCCCAAAAGAAAACACAATCCATATGATGGCTGGAAGCTCTTTCTGTATTCTCCCCGAAGGCCCGATCCTGGAAGCAATCGAGGGCCTGGTGGGAGAGGGGAGCGTCGTGCTGGAGCCCAATTGATCCCATGATGCAACAAACACTGGAATTTGAAAAACCAATCGTCGATCTGGAGATCCAGCTCAAGGAGCTCGAACGTTCGGCCTTTACGGCTAACGGGGATCACCGGGGGGAAATCCGGCGGCTCAAGAGAAAGATCAACACGATGCGCAAAGAGGTCCTGGATAAGCTGACCTCCTGGCAGCGCACCCAACTGGCCCGTCATCCCAACCGGCCGTACGCTCTGGACTACATCGGATTCATGACCTCGGATTTCACGGAGCTGCATGGGGATCGTGTCTTTGGAGACGACGCCGCCATTGTGGCGGGCATCGGCCGCCTGAACGGACGCCTCCCGATGGTCAGCGCCTTCATCGGGCACCAAAAGGGCCGGGAGACGAGGGAGAAAGTGCTTCGCAACTTCGGAATGCCCCGCCCCGAGGGGTACCGCAAGGCGCTGCGGGTGATGAAGCTCGCCGAAAAATTTGGGTACCCCGTCATCACGCTCATCGATACCCCGGGAGCTTTTCCCGGCATTGACGCGGAAGCCCGCGGCCAGGGGGAAGCCATTGCCCGAAATCTTCTCGAGATGTCACGACTGAAAGTCCCGATCGTCGCGGTAGTCGTGGGAGAAGGAGGGAGTGGGGGAGCCTTGGCTCTGGGATTGGCGGACCGGGTGATCATGCTGGAGAACTCGATTTATTCGGTGATTTCGCCGGAAGGTTGTGCCTCCATTTTGTGGAAAAGTCCGGAGAAAGCGGCTGAAGCGGCCGAGGCTCTCAAGCTGACGGCCCCGGATCTTAAGATGTTCGGGGTGATCGATGAGATTCTCAAAGAGCCCCTGGGCGGTGCCCACCGGGAACCGGAGCGCGTGGCTGCCATGGTGCGACGCTGCGTCACGCGCCATCTGACGGAGTTGTCCAGCTTGCCGGTTGACGTTCTGTTGGAACAGCGCTACGAAAAGTTTCGCCGAATGGGGAAGTGGGTCGATATCCCTGTCTCCTAGCCCTGAACTGCGCAGTCAGCATTCAGCGGTCAGCAATCAGCCAGAAATTCGGAGGAAAATCAGGGTACTTGGCCTTTCCGAAGCTGACAGCTGAACGCTGAAAGCTTATGGCCGGCAGCTGATTGCTGACGGCCTTCTACGGTTGCCGGGGGCGGGTATTTATGATACCATCCAGCAAGTTTTTGAAAGGAGTTGGAATCAATGTCCGAAAAGTTAGTGACTCTTAACGATAGCAATTTTGATGGCGAAGTACTCCGCAGCGAGATCCCGGTTCTTGTGGATTTTTGGGCCGAATGGTGCGGGCCCTGCCGCATAATCGCCCCGGCGGTGGAGCAGCTGGCGGAGGAATACACGGGACGGCTCGTGGTGGGCAAGCTCAACGTGGATGAAAACCCTCTGGTCACCTCCCGCTATGGAATCCGCAGCATCCCGAGCCTGCTCATTTTCAAAGGGGGTGTTGTGGCTGAACAGATCGTCGGATCTCAGCCCAAAGCTTCCCTCAAGGAAGTCCTAGAGAGACACCTGTAGCGGGATCTCTCCGAGGGGGAGACGTGCCGCAAGCCAGCGTCCAGGGGAAAACCTACCACTATATTCTCAACAATGCGGGCGGGAGCCACCAACCCACCGCCGTCTTCGTGCACGGCGCCGGCGGGGACCACACGGTCTGGCTTGCCCAGTTCGAGGCCCTTAGAGCTGCGGGGTTCGACGCCGTGGCTCTCGATCTTCCCGGCCATGGACGTTCCGGCGGGGAAGGAGACCCCTCCATCGAGGCGTTCGCCCATGGCCTGCTCTCGCTGATTCATGATTTAAAAATTACACGACCGGTCCTGGTGGGCCATTCCATGGGCGGAGCCATCGTGATGACGGCGACGCTGATTGCCCCTTCTTTGCTGGATGGGTTGGTGCTGGTGGGAACCGGGGCGCGCTTGCGGGTCACCCAGGAATTCCTCGATGGACTCCAAACGAATTTTCACGAGGCGGTGAGGGCAATCTGCCGCCGGGCTTTTTCCGAGCGGGCGCCGGCAGAGTTGATCGAGCATGGGATTCAGAGCATGTCCCGCACTTCGCCCCGGGTCGTGGTTGGAGATTTTCAGGTGTGCAACGAGTTTGACATCCGGGAACGGCTCAGCACTCTTACTCTCCCGACTCTCATCCTTTGCGGCAGCGAAGATCAGATGACCTTCCCCAAGTATTCTGAATACCTGCACGACCGGATTTCCGGGTCCATCCTGCGTTTGGTGGCAGGAGCCGGTCACATGGTGATGCTGGAAGAGCCCGAGCAGGTTTCCCAGGCTTTGCTGGAGTTTTTCAAGCCCAGGGCAGGTTTCTCCTCATCGTGAACTGATATCCGGGGAGGGGGGGGATAATGCACTACGATCTGATCGTCATTGCGCCTTCGTATGCAGCTCTTCCTGCTCTCGGCCGACATCCTTCTGCAGGAGGAAGTGGAATTTCTCGAACCTGAGGACATTGACGTTATGGCTGCAACGTTGTCGTTCTACATTACGTCCCCGATTGATTTCCAGGAGGTCGACAACGCGCTGAACCAGGCGCGCAAGGAGGTCGGCCAGCGGTACGACTTCAAGGGCGCGAAAGCCGACATCGACCTGAACACCACCGACAAGACTCTCACTCTCGTCGCCGCCGACGAGTTTAAAATTAACGCGCTGTGGGAGATCGTCCAACTCCGCCTCGTCCGCCGCGGCGTGCCGGTCAAGAACTTCAAGGTGGGCACGAGCGGGCCCGCTGCGGGCGGCACGATCCGCCGCGTGATCACGATTCAACAGGGAATTCCGATCGAAACCGCGCGCGAAATCGTGAAGTACATAAAGGACAAGAAGCTGAAGAAAGTACAGGCGTCGATTCAGGGCGATCAGGTGCGCGTCACGTCGCCGTCGAAGGACGATCTGCAGGAGGCCATGCGGCAGCTGCGCGAGCACGATTTCGGCGTTGCGCTCAGTTTCGGAAACTATCGCTGATTCGTCGTTCGCCCTTCGTCATTTCTTTTCTTTCTTCTCCTGCCAGTCGACCGCCGTCGGCTGAGGGATTAGAATGCGAACACCGGAGACAAACAGCTTTCCTTGCGACGGCTCGTCTGCTGCCTGTGAAGGAGTTCATATGAAGGAAATCAGCGTAACTC
>DATEAK010000096.1:0-11808 GCA_035288405.1 bacterium
CGAACCCCGAGGCGAGTACCAGCTTGTCGTGGAGACCCTAGAGCCGCAGGGGCGGGGAGCTTTGCAGCTTGCTTTTGAGCAACTCAAGGAGAAACTTTTCAAGGAGGGTCTTTTCGACGAGGAGCACAAAAAGCCCATTCCCCTTTATCCGCGCACCATTGGGATCGTCACATCCCCCACGGGAGCTGCCATCCGGGACATTCTGCGGATTCTGGAGCGCCGCTTCGCCAACCTCCACGTCCAGATCTTTCCGGTGCGCGTGCAGGGGGACGGAGCGTCCCAGGAGATTGCCCGGGCCATCGAGGAGATGAACACTCTGGGGGAGGCCGATGTTTTGATTGTAGGGCGGGGCGGAGGCTCCCTGGAAGATCTGTGGGCTTTTAATGAGGAGGCTACTGCCCGGGCGATTTACGCTTCCCGCATTCCTGTGATCTCCGCCGTGGGTCACGAGATCGACTTCACGATCGCGGACCTGGTGGCTGACGTTCGGGCTCCCACGCCTTCGGCGGCCGCCGAGCTTGTGGTGGGGCGGAAGGACAAACTGATGGAGTCCCTGCAAGCGTACAAACAACGAATGCTGCGCGCGGCGACGGGGCATCTGAACCTGGGCCAGCAACGTTTTCTCGCGACCCAGCGCAGTCGCAGCTTTCGGGAACCGGAAATGAGGATCATTGCCCCTCGCGCCCAACGCCTGGACGATTTCCGGCACCGCCTTGAGCGCAGCGGGGAAGCGATCATGGCCTTGCGCCGCGAGCGCCACAAGCAGCTTGCGCACGCACTTTTTTTGCTGAATCCTCTGCGCACCTTACAGCGACGTCGGGAGATGAAGGACAATCTCTCCGAGCGTATGCGGGAACGCATGGCTTACAGGCTTTCCGGGTACCGGCAGAAAGTGGAAAGCCTGGTCGGGAAATTGGAATCCTTGAGCCCTCTGGCCATTCTCTCCCGGGGGTACAGCATCTGCCGGTTGCCACCCTCCGGTAGAATCATCCGAGAAGCTACGGCTCTGCGGACCGGAGAAACATTGGAAGTAACCCTTCACAAGGGAGAAGTCGTCTGCCGCGTGGAGGAAATCAGAGAGGACCACCGCCATGTCCGAACCGACGTTTGAAGAAGCTCTCAAGCGGCTTGAGAATATCGCCTCTGAACTGGAAAAAGAAAACGTAGACCTGGAGACCTCCCTGAAGCTCTTTGAAGAGGGGGTTATGTTGTCACGCACGTGCGCCCGAAAGCTGGAGGAAGCGGAAAAGAAAATCGAGATGCTGACCCGGGAGGAAAGCGGCCGTTTGAACCGGGTTCCTTTCGATCCCGGTACTCTTGAGACCGAATCCGGGACCTGATCTCCGGTACTGGAAGGGATTGCGGTTTGCGGATCCGGTCTCGTATAATGGGCCCCGACGGAAATTGTAGTAAGGCACTGCGCATATGATTCCTCTGGAACTGTATCTTGAAAACCAGCGCGCCTTGATCGATCAGGTCCTGGCCGGTTTCATCGAGCGCCAATCCGATACCCCGTCGATCCTCCTGGAAGCCATGAGTTACAGCTTGCAGGGAGGAGGAAAGCGCTTGCGACCGATCCTGGCTCTGGCCGCCGGGGAAGCCACGAGGGGCGACCCGGAAATTATTTTGCCGGCGGCCTGTGCTCTGGAACTCATTCATACGTATTCTCTGATCCATGACGATCTCCCGGCCATGGACAATGACGACTTCCGTCGAGGGAAGCCGACGAGTCATAAGGTTTTTGGTGAGGCCACGGCGATTCTCGCCGGGGACGCTCTTTTGACGATGGCCTTCCAGGTGTTGAGCAGCGAAGGTCTGGCCGAGCGGGTAAACCCCAAGGCCCTACTTCAGGTCATTCGTGAGATTGCCTCGGCCTGCGGCCCTGCAGGGATGATTGGGGGGCAGGTCATGGATGTGATGAGCGAAGGCAAGAGTATTACTCCCGCTACGCTGGAGTCGATCCATACGCGCAAGACCGCTGCGTTGATCCGGGCCTCGGTGCGCATCGGCGCTCTGCTCAGTGAGGCTCCTCCAGCCGAACTGCGGGCGCTGACACGTTTCGGGGAGCATCTGGGACTCGGTTTCCAGATTGCCGATGACGTGCTGGATGTCATCGGGGAGGAGAAGGCGCTCGGAAAACGTACGGGGGGAGACGCCCGTCAGAAAAAGGCAACCTACCCGGCCCTTCTGGGTTTGGAGGCGGCCAAGTCCCTGGCCCACGAGCAGATCGAGCAGGCCAGCGCTGCTTTGTCGACCATGGGACCGTCGGCCCAGCATCTGAGGGAACTGGCGTCCTATGTGGGCCTCCGCATCGACCTGGGCGGACGGACTTGATGAACCGGGCTCTTGAGGAAGCATGATGGAGAAAATTCTAAACACCATCGATAATCCAGCCGATCTGCGCCGACTTCCCCGGGACCTTCTTCCCCAATTGGTTCAGGAAATCCGGGAATTCCTCATCGAAAAGGTCGCCGTTACCGGAGGCCACATCGGCGCCAGTTTGGGAACCGTGGAACTCGTCACGGCTCTCCACTATGTTTTCAACACACCTCGTGACAAGCTGATCTGGGATGTCGGGCACCAGGCTTACGCCCACAAGATCATCACGGGGCGACGGGACGTTTTTCATACGCTGCGCCAGACCGGGGGAATCAGCGGCTTTCTGCGTCGGGAGGAGAGCCTTTACGACACCTTCAACGCGGGCCATAGCTCCACTTCCATCTCCGCCGCTTTGGGTATTCTGGAAGCCCGGGATCACCAGGGAGAAGACTACAGAGTTGTCGCCGTCATCGGGGACGGTGCACTGACCGCCGGCATGGCTTTCGAGGCGCTCAACAATGCCGGACATCTCAAGAAGGACCTCCTGGTCGTCCTCAACGATAACGAGATGTCCATTTCCCCCAACGTGGGAGCGATCTCTTCCTATCTGAACCGGCTCCTGACGGGACAGTTCCCCACTCGTCTCAGGCAAGATGTGGAAGCGCTTATCAAGTCTATCCCCGCGTTGGGTGAATCCGTCTTGCACTGGGCTCGCAAGGCGGAGGAGGCCGTCAAGGGCATGCTGACCCCGGGACTCCTCTTCGAAGAATTTGGTTTTCATTACGTGGGGCCTATCGATGGCCACAAGCTCCATTCTTTGATCGATACTCTGGAAAATGTAAAGCGTCTGAAAAGGCCGGTCCTGCTTCATGTCTTCACCCGCAAGGGCAAGGGATTCCACTTTGCTGAAAAGGATCAGGCCACCTGGCACGGTCTGGGGCCATACGATCCGAATACCGGCGAGGTGTTCAAGGAGCAGGGACCTCCCTCGTACACCTCGGTTTTCAGCAAGACCCTGTGCCGACTCGCGGAGGAAGACCCGAAGGTCGTCGCTATCACGGCCGCGATGCCCGATGGCACCGGGCTCAGCAACTTTGCCAAACAGTTTCCGAATCGCTTTTACGATGTGGGGATTGCCGAGCCCCACGGGATTACCTTCGCAGCCGGCATGGCCGTTGCGGGCTTGAGACCGGTGGTAGCCATCTACTCCACCTTTCTGCAGCGTGGTTATGATCAGGTGATTCATGACGTGTGCATCATGAACCTCCCCGTGACTTTTGCGATTGACCGGGCGGGACTTGTGGGCGCGGATGGTCCGACGCATCACGGTGTTTTTGATCTCTCCTACTTGCGTGCGATCCCCAACATGACCATCATGGCTCCCAAGGACGAGGATGAACTCCAGCATATGCTCAAGACGGCCGTCGAGCACCCGGGGCCCGTGGCCGTTCGCTACCCTCGGGGAGTGGGACTGGGAGTTCCCCTGACTCAAGCTCTTCACACTCTCCCTCTCGGGAAGGGGGAAGTCCTGCGCTCCGGGAGCGATGTGGCTTTACTTGCTCTCGGCTCCACAGTCGCCGCGGCCCAAAGTGCCGCTGCTTTGCTGGCAGCTCAGGGCATTGATGCCATGGTCATTAATGCCCGCTTTGTGAAACCCCTGGACCGGGAACTCATACTCCAGGCGGCAACCCGTACGGGTGTTCTGGTGACGATTGAAGAACACGCTCTGCCGGGTGGATTTGGCAGCGCCGTTCTCGAACTTCTGGAAGTGGAAGGGGTGCGGGAAGTCTGGATGAAGCGTCTGGGAGTCCCCGACACCTTCATCGAGCATGGTTCCCAGGAAGAACTTCGCCGGAAGTGCGGGCTTGATCCGGAGAGCATTGCTCTTTCAGCGCAGAAGCTCGTCCACCTTCACCGGGAAGGAATCTCCGCAACCAGCAGGGAAACGGAGCGCCTCTGAGAGTGTCCGCCAAGGAACGTCTGGATCGACTCCTGTGGCTGCGAGGGCTTGCCCCGAGCCGGGAGCAGGCCAGAGGACTTATCTTGGCGGGGGCTGTCTCCGTGGAGGGGCGGGTTGTGACCAAAGCAGGCAGCCAAGTCGATTCGGAAGCGAGTATCTCGCTCGCCAGCCCCACCTGCCCGTTCGTGAGTCGGGGCGGAGTGAAGTTAGAGGGCGCGTTGCGCTGTTTCCAGGTGCCGGTGGAAGGAAGGAACGCTCTCGATGTGGGAGCTTCCACGGGGGGATTTACCGATTGCCTGCTCCAGCGCGGAACACGCAGCGTCATTGCCCTGGATGTGGGGCGGGGACAGCTGGAATGGAAGCTCCGGCAGGATCCCCGGGTGATCGTCATGGAGGGACGCAACATTCGCTTTCTAAAAAAAAGTGATTTGCCGATCCCCGTGGATCTGGCGGTTATCGATGTGTCTTTTATTTCCTTAGAGATTGTTCTTCCTGCAGTGGTCGGTCTGCTCACCTCCCCCCAGGAGATTGTGGCGCTGGTGAAGCCTCAGTTTGAAGTTGGCAAGGGGAAGGTCGGTAAGGGCGGAGTTGTGCGGGATCCGCAACAGCATCGGCAGGTATTGGAGCGTCTGGTCCAATTCAGTCAGGGTCTGGGACTGCAAATCCTCGGGGTATGCGTTTCCGCCCTGCGTGGTCCCAAAGGAAACCGGGAATTTTTCCTATATCTAAAGGGAGGCGCCGGCGGAGAACAGAATTCCGAAAAGGTGGTTCCGCAAATCGCGGAGGCCGTCCGGCAGGCCTGGAGCACAGAAGATGCCGTTTAGGAGGAGAAAGAGCGGCGGTGGTGAAGAGTAACCGACCCATCATACTGGCGGTCGATGACGAGGAAGGGGTGCAGGAATCCTACCGTCTCATTCTGGAGGAAGAGTACCAGGTTCTTACAGCCGGCGACGCGGAGGAAGCTCTTCAGATCGTCCAGAAGCACCACGTTAACGTTGTCCTCCTGGACATCATGCTCCCCGGAAAAGACGGGATCAGCGCTCTGCAGGAGATTAAAAAGGCCGACGAGAGAATCGACGTCATCATGGCGACCGCTGTCAAGACCGTGCAAACCGCCGTCGCGGCGATCAAGCACGGGGCTTATGATTATCTGGTCAAGCCCTTCGACGTAGAGGACATCCTGACGGTCGTCCGGCGCGCCCTGGAGCGCCAGGCATTGGTCAAAGAGGTCATGTACCTGCGTTCGGAGGTGGAGCGCCAAAGCCAATTCGAGAATATGGTCGCCAAAGATGAGAAGATGATCCGAATTTTCAAACTGATTTCCCGCGTTGCCGATAACGATGCCACTGTGCTGATTGCCGGCGAGAGCGGTACGGGAAAGGAGCTCATCGCCCGTGCCATCCATCAGAAGGGTCCACGCTGCCACAGTCCCTTCGTTGCCTTTAACTGCGCGGCCGTTCCGGACAACCTCCTGGAGAGCGAGTTGTTTGGCCATGAACGGGGGGCCTTCACGGGCGCTCTTGAAAAGCGTGTCGGCAAGTTCGAGTTGGCCGATGGAGGCACGTTGTTCCTCGACGAGATCGGCAGCATGAGGATTGATCTGCAGGCCAAGATCCTGAGAGCGCTTCAGGAGCGGGAAATCGAGCGGGTGGGTGGATCCAAGACAATCAAGGTGGACGTTCGCATTGTCGCTGCTTCCAACGCGGATCTTCGCGACAAAGTGATGAAAGGACAATTCCGGGAAGATCTCTTCTACCGTCTCAACGTGATCCCGATCTGGATTCCTCCCCTGCGGGATCGGCGAGAGGACATCCCGCTGCTCATCGAGCATTTTCTCAATAAGTATAACCGCAAGTTCAATCGCCAGCTCAAGGGGTTGACCCCTTCGGCCCATACAGTACTGGTCAATTACAACTGGCCCGGTAATGTTCGAGAGCTGGAAAATATCATTGAACGATTGGTGGCCATTGGGGAGACTCCGTACATCCACTTGGACGATCTCCCTCTGGACAGCATGGAAATTACCCGCGGGGTTCTCGATGATCTCGAGAAACGCCAGCTCTCCCTGGCCGGGGCACGAACGGAGTTTGAGACCCACTACATTCTTTGGACCCTCGAACGTACCCATTGGAATCAATCCGAAGCGGCCCGGATCCTCGGAATCCATCGCAATACACTAGTGACCAAAATCAGAGAGCTCGGATTGCGCAACCGCAACCTTCCCCCTGAAACGGCGGGTGGTCCGGAAGCACTTCGGGAATAAGATTCCGCGGAATGCCTACAGACTCCGGGACCTAAAGAGATGAGTCTTCCCGACCCGTCGGTTGCAAAAGGGTGCGGCTGGGGGGAGAGAAACGGCGGATTTCGAGGGATTGCACGAAGCCGGTGGATCCGTTAATGATAAGGGTGTCAAGGCCGCCGATTTGGGGAGTTGAAACGGGATATGAAAGCCTCCGATTTATTTGTTGCCTGTCTTAAGAACGAAGGGGTAAAGACCATCTACGGTGTCCCCGGTGAGGAGGTTATGGATCTCCTGGATGCCATACAGGACTCCGGGATCCAGTTTGTTTCCACCCGTCACGAGCAAGGAGCGGCGTTCATGGCGGACGTGCAGGGACGGCTTACGGGGAAAGCCGGTGTCTGTCTGTCGACACTGGGGCCGGGAGCGACGAATCTGGTTACTGGAGTGGCCGATGCGAACCTTGACCATGCTCCGCTGGTGGCCCTGACCGGGCAGGCCGGCCTGAACCTGATGCACAAGGAATCCCATCAGTACTTGGATCTCGTGCAACTTTTCCGGTCCATTACGAAATGGAACACTCAGGTGAAAAGCCCCCTGGTGATTCCTGAAGTAGTACGCAAGGCCTTCAAAGTGGCCCAGACGGAGAAGCCCGGGGCGACCCACATCGAAATTCCTGAAGACATGATGAAAGCCCAGGTCGAGGAAAGGCCGCTCTTTGTCCAGGCTCCCTATCCGCCGGAGCCTCTGGCCGCGCAGGTCGAACGGGCCGCCCGGATCCTCTCGGAGGCGCGCTACCCGATTATACTAGCCGGCAATGGCGTTGCCCGGTTGGGAGCAAGCCAGGCGCTGCTGGAGTTTGCACAGCGGTTGAACATTCCCGTGGCCAATACGTTCATGGCCAAGGGGGCCATCCCTTTCCGACATCCGCTGGCGCTGGGATCCATCGGTTTGCAGTCCCGGGATTATGTCTCTTGCGGGTTCGATTTGGCCGACGTGATCATCACGGTCGGTTACGATCTGGTGGAATACAGCCCGTCTCTGTGGAATCCGGGGCGGGACAAGAAGATTATCCATGTGGACATGTCTCCGGCCGAGGTGGATGCCTCTTACATCGTCGCTGTCGGTGTGATCGGAGATTTGTCGGTTTCCCTGCGCGAGATTGGCGAGAGGGCAAAGCCCAATGCCAGCGCTTTTTCCCGACCCCTGCGGGAAGCTCTGATTGCCGAGATGGCGGAGTATAGCGACGATAAGAGTTTCCCGATTAAGCCCCAGAGGCTTCTTCGGGAGATTCGCAAGTCCCTGGGCAAGGAAGATATCCTGATCTCGGATGTGGGAGCCCACAAGCTCTGGATCGCCCGCATGTACCCTTGTGACCAGCCCAACACGTGCATCATCTCCAACGGCTTCGCCTCCATGGGGATTGCCGTTCCCGGTGCTGTGGCTGCCAAGCATTTATTTCCCCAAAGGCGGGTCATGGCGGCAACCGGCGACGGAGGCTTTTTAATGAACTCCCAGGAATTGGAGACCGCGATTCGCCTCGGGACTCCGTTTGTGACTGTGATCTTTCGCGACGGGGGTTACGGCCTTATTGGTTGGAAGCAGATGGTCCAATTTTCCCGGGAGACAAGCGTGAGCTTTGGAAACCCCGACTTCGTTGCCTACGCGGAGAGCTTTGGTGCCAAGGGGTACCGGGTGGGTGGGGCCGATGAGATTAGCGGGATTTTAAGCGAAGCCTTTTCCCAGGAAGTTCCTGCCGTGGTGGACTGCCCCATAGACTACCGGGAAAATCTCCGCCTCACGGAGAAGCTGGGCCATATGGTTTGCCCGATCTAGCAGGCACGGGTTTCTCAAGTCCCGTGGAGGACCTAGGGCGGAACTTCCCGGGGAGACCCGGAACCAAATTTAACGGGAACATTTGACGCCTCTACGAGGTATTGTTACTAGAAGTCTCGGTCGTTACAGAGTCATGAAACGCGGCGAATCCATTGGAGGGGGAAATGATGAAACGGCGAAGCGTCGTTTGGTCTAGAGGAGGGGTTTTTCTTCTGGCTCTCCTGATAAGCACCTTTGTTCTCGGGGTGTTCGCTGCCGGAGCGCTGGAAGTAGGGGAAAAAGGTCCGGATTTCAAGCTGAAGAGCACCCAGGGAGGGGAAATCTCTCTGAGCCAGTATCTGGGCAAGAAAAATGTGGTCTTGCAATTCTACGTTCTGGATTTTTCTCCGACCTGAGCTCAAGAGCTGTCGTCCAGTCGGGACGACCTGAGCAAATTTGCAGCTCTGGATGCGCAGATTCTCGGCATCAGCGCCAACGCCGCCTTTTCCCAGAAGGCGTTTTCGGATGCCCTCAATGTAAACTTCCCTTTGCTCAGTGATTTTCCGCAGCCCAACGTGATCAAGGCTTACCAGATTGAGAGAAAAGGGGGACCCGCTCCGAATCAGCGAGCCTATTTCATTATCGACAAGCGGGGGATCGTACGCTTCAAGCGGGTGATGGAAGACGGTCGCCAGCTCCTTCCCAACGAGGTTCTGCTGGAAGAACTCAAGAAAATCAACTCGGGAGCTTAGATGGGATCTTCTATCATCAAGAGATTGGCTGTATGTGCCGTCGTGGTGATGATGGGCACCGGGCTGCTCGCCTCTGTGGCCTTCGGCGCCAAGACCCCTCTAGAGATCATGGGCGCAAAAGCTTACGAGCCGGGAACCGAGGCGCCTGATTTCACTCTGCAAACCCTCGAAGGGAAAAAGGGGAGCCTGCAGGATCTGCGGGGTCGCTTTGTTTTCCTGAATTTTTGGGCTACCTGGTGCATCGACTGCCGGAAAGAGATGCCGGCCATGGAAAAACTCAACCGGGAACTGGCCGGGCTGCCCTTTGCCATGGTGGCGGTGAATGTTCAGGAGACGCCGAAGCAAGCGGAAGCCTTTCGCAAGGAGCTGGGCTTTACCTATCCCGTCTGGCTGGATCCGAAAGGGGAAGTCGGTCTGCTGTACGGAGCTTGGGGCCTGCCCAACACCTACCTGATTGGTCCCAACGGGGACGTGGTCGGTAGGGTGATCGGGCCCCGCAGCTGGAGTGCCCCGGAAGTGGTCCAAGCAATGAAGGACCTCATCCAGGGCACCCTGCGCTCTCCACCTCAACCGAAACGGTAGAACCTCCTGGGGTTGTCGTACAGGATTTTCCGTTTGCCGCTTTCCGGAATATCGGATCGTTCCCAGAGCTCTTCCATGGCCTCATCCAGTTCCAGCTCGCGGGGATCGTCGGAGGCGAACAGGAAAACGTCTTCTCCCCCTCTCTCAGATTCTTGACTTTCGGCTGGTTCATTTGCATTGAAATGGTCCCCAATCTCAATTCCGTTGGATCGGCTTGCCCACTGCCAATTTGTCAGTTAGGAAGCGTTCAGCGTTCAGCTTAGGATACGGAGGACGACTCAAGAATTTCAGACCTCCCAAGCTGACCGCTGAAAGCTGAGTGCTGATGGCCATTTTAGGTTGTCTGTGGAGACTTTCCCCTCGGAGGGAGGGCCCCAAGGGGGCTGACCTACCCAGGCTGAGCGGAGCTGCCGGGAGCGGCGAGCACCCAGAGGCGCAGGTACCTGCAAAGCGGGTGCGGGAGCGGGATCGGGAGGCAGTCGGTTTGCTATGGATTCGCAAAAAACTGAAGGTGGAAAAACCCAAAAAGAGGTTGACAAAAGCGGCCGGAGAATGCTAGTAAATCTCGACTTGGACATACCCCACCTAGTCAGAGCGGCAAGAGGTAGCCGTCTTCCCAGACAATGCGAGATGGAAGTGGGGAATACTGCAAGGGAAGCCCTTTGCTCCAGCGGGAGGCCCTGTGCTGAACGTCAATAGTACAGCTCTGATCCAGTTTGTCGTGGTCGTTCTTTTTGTGCTGGCCATGTATGTGCTTTTCTTTAAGCCCGTGACCCGCCTGATCGAGGCCCGAGAAGAGCATATTCAGGGCAGTACGAAAGATGCTGAGCATGCCAACCAGAAATCCAGCGAGGTTCTCAATACGTACCTTTCCAAAATCGAGACGGCCAGGAAACAGGAAATTGAACGGATGGTGGAGGCCCGCCGCCAGGCTTTAGAGCACCAGTCACTAGCCATCGAGACGGCCCGCCAGGAAGCTCAAAAACTCGTCGGCCAGGGCTTGGCACAGATCCAGGAAGGGGTGGTCCGCTCGAGCGCAACTCTCCGGGATCAAGCGCAGGAGATGTCCCGGATGATCGCCGGACGTATTCTGGGGCGGAGGATTTTGGCGTGAGTGGATTTCGCCGCAAGCTCCGCTCAATCCTTGCGGGTCTGGTTCTTTGGGTCATTGCTCTAGGGGTTGGAACCGGCAGTGCCGCCGAGACAGCCGGAGAGGTGGCTCCCCATTTCGATCTCCTGAAGCAGCTGGTCAGCTTCTTTAATTTTGCCATCATCGTCGTGGTTTTAGTCGTCTTCCTACGCAAACCCTTGAAGACCATGTTGGAGAACCGCCGCCTCGCCTTGCAGCAGAGAATCGAGGAGGCGGAGCGGGCCCGAGACGAGGCACAAAGGAAATTGTCCGAGTACGAGGGAAAAACCCGCCATCTCGAGGAGGAGTTGGAGGCCATCCACCGGGAATCCTTGCGCGAGGTGGAGTCTGAAGTTCAGCGCCTGACGCGAGAGGGGGAAGCGATGGTGGCCAGAGTCCGAGAGCAAGCCCGGTCGCAGATTTCCCAAGAGGTGGACAAGGCGAAGCTCCTTCTCAAACAAGAGGCGGCGAATTTGGCTCTCGAGTTGGCTGAAAAGTTGCTTCGGCATGCGATCAAGCCCGAGGACCAGCGTCGGCTTATTTTGGAGTCCATTGACCAAGTGGGGAAGAAACTGTGACGGGAACCAGGGTGGCAAGGCGCTACGCCAAGGCGCTGGTGGGGCTGGCGCGAGAGGAACGTGATCTAGACCGGGTGCGGGAAAAGTTAAAAGAACTCGTCGCCGTGATGGAGGGAAATCGTTCCCTGCGGTCCATCCTCTATGGTCGCAGCGTTCAGGAAAGCGTGAAACAGGAACTCATGGGCAAGATCCTCGACCGCCTGGATTTCCCTCCTCTGCTGAGAAGCTTCGTGGCTCTTCTGGTGAAGAGGGACCGCCTGAGATTCCTGGCCCTGATTGAGAACTTCTTTTCGCGATATGCCGACGAACTCCAGAACCGGATCCGGGTCGATGTCGTCACGGCTGCTGACCTGACGGCTGCGGAGACCAAGAGCCTGGTGGACCGATTGTCTGAGCGGACGGGCAAGACCGTGTTTCTGCAAGTCCAGCGGGAT
>DATEAK010000097.1:0-4254 GCA_035288405.1 bacterium
GCGTCGGGATGCCTCCGCAGAGCCGCGCGAAAGTGGGACCCTCGTCAGGGTGACGGAGCGCGGTTCGAGGAGGCGCCCCGGGTACCCGCCTGGCGGGTGTCAGGCCCTGCGGGCCAAACTTTCAAGGACCACCTTCGCCCCCAGCTCGTCCTCCAGCGAGATCCCAGATCAGCAGGCCGAGGGCGATGAGAAAGACGGCCGAGGCGCTCAGACCCAAGGACCAGTAGATCCCGACGACGCTTCCGAACACGCCCACCGTAAACCCGCTCCCCGTCCGCAGCCCCAAACTGGCCGTGTTATACAGCCCGACGATCCTTCCTCTCACCGGTGCAGGCGCCAGGAGCTGCACCAGGGTCTGCGACATGGCCGAAAAGGTGATATTGAAGAAACCCGCCAGGAGCAGCAACGTGAGCGCGATGCCGTAGTTTGGTGCCATCGGAAAGAGACCGATCAGGATACTCCAGATCACGGCACAAATGATGGCGGTCCGCACACCGGGCTTGAGATAATCCGTGCTTTCGAGCAAGAGAACACCCAACAAAGCACCGGCGGCGTTGGCGGCCAGCAGAGCGCTGTATGCAAAGCCGGTCTTATCGGTACCGAAGTGGTGCGCGTACTCCGGCATCTGGGACTGGAAGGCATTGCCCACAAATAGAGCCGCGGCCCCTCCCAGCAAGACCATAAGAAGTATCCGCCGGTCTTTGCTCGCCTCACGGAACACCTGACCGGCCTCCCCCAGCATCATCCCAACCTGGCGTTGCTTTTGAGTCTCCTCATGCACATGACCCGTGTAGGGGATGAAGGCCAGCAAGAGGGTGAAGGGAATGTAGTTCAAAACATTGGCCAGCAATCCCCAGGCAGGTCCCAACAGCAGCAAAAGAGCGCCCCCGGCAGCAGGCCCCAGGAGGACTGCCAGGTTACGGCTGGAGGCATTGAGACGGATTGCACTGGGCAGGTGTTGAGAGCCCACGATGTCGTGGATGATCAACTGCTGCGCCGGTTGGAACAGCACGCTGGCAATTCCGTGCACGAGCAGGACCAACACAGCGTGCCAGACCTGGAGGGCATCGGTCAGAAACAAGACCCCCCAGGCCAGGGAAGTGATCATGAACAACCCCTGGGCGATTTGAAGCAGCTTCCGACAATCGACGCGATCGGCCAGCGCTCCGGCATGCACCGAAAGGATCAAGGAGGGAAACCAGTGGCTGATGACGGCAAATCCAGCAAGGGACGGGGAGTGGAATTTTTGATAAATCATCCAGTAACTAATCACATGTTCGATGGTATCGGCTATCATGGCAAGGACGCCGACGAGGAAGTAGGTGCGGTAATCGCGATGGCGCAAGGCACCAAAGGCAGGTACCGGGGCGATTCCAATAACCGAGGTAGCTTCTATATGGGACATGGATTTACAATTCCAACAAAACCATCAAGCAAACCGGCCCTCACAAAGGGGCTCCCGCTCTGCTCATGCCGAGAGAGGCGCGAGGAGAAGCTGCCGGAGAACCCGATCTGCCGGGAAATTTTTACAAAATCTAAAAAACTTTATTCCAGAGGCGCTTAAAGATATTGGAACGCCCCACGTCCTGAGGGGAGACCAAGTTAAATTTCCCCAGAGGCTTTTCGCCCAGCGTGATCACCATCTCACCGAGCTTGTCCCCTTTCTTCAAGGGAGCCCATGTGGGACCATTCAGCACAACGGCTGTCTTGACCTGCTTTTCCTCCGAGCGCTGAATCGGAACCCGGATCGGCCCTGCGGCCACAGGGTGGATAGAGTTCAGCTTTCCCCCCTTGATTCGAACCTCCTTGGGAACCGCGTCTCCCGCTTTCATCACCGTGAGCATTTTGTAATTGTTGAACCCCATGCTCAGGAGGCGGGCACCCTCGCGAAAGCGAATCTTGTTACTGGGGGACCCAAGGGTCACGGAGATAAGTCGCAGGCCATCGCGCTGAGCGGTGGCGGCAAGATTAAAGCCCGCCTCGTGGTAAGACCCGGTCTTTAGTCCGTCCGCGCCGGAAAATTTTCCAATCAGGTGGTTCGTGTTTTCCAGGACAAACTTTCCGCCCCGAAATTCATCCTTGGGGATGGAAGCCCACTTCAGGATCTCGGGATACTTCACGAGCTCTCGGGCCAGGACGGCAATGTCGTAGGCACTGGTCACGTCCGAGGATTCGCCGCGCTCGGGCGGGAGGCCGTGGACGTTGACGTAGCGGGTATCTTTGAGGCCCAACTCCTTGGCTCTCTGATTCATCATATCCACGAACCCTTCGACACTCCCCCCGATCCGCTCGGCTACAGCCTCGGAGGCATCATTGGCGGAGTGAATGACGATGGCCTTCATCATCTCCTCCAGGGTGAACGTCTCCCCCTGTTTCAGATAGACCTGAGAGCCGCCGATTTTACTGGCTTGCGCTGAAACTTCCACGGGATCACTTAGAGAAATGGCGCTCTGTTTCACCTTTTCCAAGACGATGAGCATCAGCATCATCTTGGTGATGGAAGCCGGAGGCCACTGTTTGTGGACGTCTTGCTCAAAAAGAACCTTGCCCGTTTCCGCTTCCATCAGGACCGCCGCGACATACGGAGGGCGATTGTCCTCCGCGGCTTTTTTCGTGCGACGGCTGGCTCCTTGAGCATCCAATACCCCCAGGAGCAGCCCCTGGGTTACCAACACGGCCACCAAAAACCCTATACAAAAACCCGCTTGCTTCCGTCTCATTGCCTGGATACCGCCTCCCCTTGAAAGTGTGTACGCTGCCTGACAACTCTAAAAGGGGTTGCTCAACACAACCCTCTCCGCTTCACCCAACTAACTATCGGGAAAACCATAGCATCTCCATAAGGGAAAAACAACCACAAGGGATGTCTCCTTGGGTTCCTTGTGATAGAATGCCGACATACTTCTCACCCGGTGATTCCGCGGAGAAACCACACCGTGAAGGCCATGGGCGTCAGGAAACCATGCTTAGTCGAGGAAGGACCTCTGGAACTCATGGAGCTTCCTCTTCCCTCCCCGGGCCCCGGACAGATTCGGATCCGGGTAGAAGCCTGCGTGATCTGCCATACGGATCTTCACATCGTGGAAGGGGAAATCCCCCTGCCCAAGAGCCCGCTGGTTCCGGGACACCAGATCGTCGGAACTGTGGAGGCATGCGGCCAAGGAGTCACTCGTTTCCGAGACGGCGACCGCGTGGGAGTTCCCTGGCTCCATCATACGTGCGGGCGCTGTGTCTTTTGCGCACGGGGAGACGAGAACCTCTGCGACCAAGCCCTTTTCACCGGGTATCACGTGGATGGAGGATACGCGGAGTATGTTTTGGCTCCGCAGGAGTTTTCCTATCCGCTGCCCGCCAATTTTTCAGACCTGCAGGCCGCGCCCCTGCTGTGTGCCGGGGTCATCGGCTATCGAGCTCTGCGCTTGAGCGACTTGAAGAAAGGGGAGAGGCTCGGTCTATTCGGCTTTGGGGCTTCGGCCCACATCGTCATTCAAATCGCCCGGTCCTGGAACTGTGACCTCTGGGTCTTCTCACGAAGCCCCAAGCATCAGGAGCTGGCGCGCAAGCTGGGGGCGAGCTGGGTCGGCAGAGCGGAAGAGACGCCGCCGGGAAAGCTGGACCGGGCGATTCTCTTTGCTCCCTCGGGAAGGCTCGTTCCGGCCGCCCTGCGGCACCTGCGCAAAGGTGGCACTCTGGCTATTGCCTCGATTTATCTCGACACCATCCCGGAGCTGGATTATTCCTCTCTTCTCTACGGAGAGAGAACCGTGCGCAGCGTCACCGCCAGCACCCGTCACAATGCGGAAGAACTCCTGAAAGTTGCCGCAGAAATCCCCATCCATACGGAAATCGACGTGTTCCCGCTGGAAGAAGCCAACCAGTCGCTGCAGAAGCTCAAGCACGGACACATTCAAGGAGCCGGCGTTTTACAAATCCGGGGAAGGAAAGAAAAAAGCAGACTCATTGGGGTTTCAAAAAAGGAGGCAACATGCGAAGAAGCCACCCCGTAAAAACAAGCGAGGGCCGTCTTATGGGCTTTTTGATGATGGTGATCGTCCTGGTCCTGCTCGCATCAACGACACTTGCCCCGACCCGCGCGTTTGCCCAGGCGGTGAAAATCAAAGCCGCTTACAGCGCCGTATCCGCCGGCATCGGCGCCATCTGGATCCCGAAAGAAACGGGTCTCTTCGCCAAAGAAGGACTGGATGTGGAACTCCTCTACATCCGCAGCGGCTCCCCGACCATGCAGGCCCTGCT
>DATEAK010000098.1:0-2929 GCA_035288405.1 bacterium
ACGGCCCGCCTCCTCTCCCGCCACATCGGTAGGTTCATTCCCGGCAACCCGACGGTCATCGTGCAAAACATGCCCGGCGCCAACAGTATCATAGCGGCCAACTACGTCTACCGAGTCGCCAAGCCCGACGGGCTCACGATCGGGACCTTCAACCGCAACCTCCCCCTGGCCCAGATGACCAAGGAGAAAGGGGTTGAGTTCGACATCACGAAGTTCAGCTGGCTCGGCAGCGCGGCCAGCGAGGCTTCCGTTTTAACCATCCGTGCGGATCTCCCGTACAAGACCGCCGAGGATGCGAAAAACGCCAAGTCAACGATCGTGATTGGAGCCACGGGCCCCGGCGCCAATACGTACGATCACCCGGCCCTCCTGAAGGAGTATCTCGGGTTCCCCTTCAAGATCATCACGGGCTACTCTTCCAGCGCGGACATCATGCTGGCCATCGAAAGAAAAGAGGTGGATGGCCGCTCCGGGTCCTATTCCTCTCTGGCGAAGTTTATCCAGAGGGGGGTCGTCCGGCCGATCATCCGCACCCGGATCAGCATTCCGGAGATTGCCAGCCTGCCGGTGGATGAAAATCTCACCACGAACAAGGATGCCAAGGCGCTCCTCAGGGTGCGCTCGGCGCCCGAGGAAGTGGGCCGACCCTATGTGGCTCCGCCGGGGGTTCCCGCCGATCGCTTGAAGATCCTCCGCGAGGCTTTTGAGAAAGTGTTGAAGGACCCCCAGGTCCTGGCGGAAGGCGAGAAGGCGGAGCTCGATCTCTCCTTCACCAACGGAGAAGAGTGTCTGAAGACCGTCAAGGAGATCATGGACCAGCCCCCCCACATCGTTGAGGCCTTCAAGAAGCTCTTTGCCGCTTCCAATTAAGGCGGTGCTCCGTGCTTGAGGCTTTCTATCAGGGGTTGCTGGCCATCTTCCACTGGCCCACCTTCGGGTACATGCTCATCGGGATCTTCGTCGGGTTTTGGGTGGGGCTCCTGCCGGGTTTGGGCGGGGGCACCACCCTGGCCCTCATGCTCCCCTTCATCTACGGGATGGATCCCATTTCCGGATTCGCCTTCCTGCTGGGGATGCACGCGGTCGTGGCCACTACCGGAGACATCACCTCGATTCTCTTCGGGGTGCCGGGGGAAGGGGTCAGCGCCGCCACGGTCCTGGACGGCTACGCCATGACCAAACGGGGAGAGGCGGGGCGGGCCCTGGGGGCGGCCCTGTTCAGCTCTCTCGTGGGGGCCCTCGTGGGAGCACTGGCCCTGGCGATTTCCATCCCGGTCGTGCGCCCCGTGGTCCTTCTCTTCGGCTCGCCGGAGCTCTTCATGCTGGCGGTCCTGGGGATCACCTTCATCGCCTCACTGAGCGGCCGGGCCATCGTCAAGGGGCTCCTGGCGGGCGCCGTCGGACTTCTCTTCTCCATGGTGGGAATGGATCCTCAGACGGGGATCCTGCGCTACACCCTGGGACAGCTTTATCTCTGGGAAGGAATCAACCTGACTCCGGCGGTCATCGGCATCTTCGCGTTTCCGGAGATCATCAACCTGGCCATCCGGGGGACGGCCATCTCGGAAGTCCCGGCGGACAACCTGAGCAAGGGGGTCATGCAGGGGGTCAAAGATACCTTCACGCACTGGTGGCTCACGGTCCGCTGCAGCCTCCTGGGCGCCTGGATCGGGGTCCTGCCGGGAATGGGGGGCGGGGTGGCCCAGTGGATGGCCTACGGCCACGCGATCCAGAGCAGCAAAGATCCCTCGCGGTTTGGCAAGGGAGCGGTGGAAGGGGTTCTGGCTCCCGGCGCGGCGAACAACTCCAAGGAAGGGGGAGCGCTGATTCCCACCATCGCCTTTGGAGTGCCGGGAAGCTCGTCCATGGCGATCCTGCTGGGAGGGTTTTTGATCCTGGGAGTGGTGCCGGGGCCCGACATGCTGACCAAGCATCTGACGGTAACCACTTCGATGGTGTGGACTCTGATCGTGTCCAACATCATTACAGTGGCCGCCAGCCTCTTTTTTCTCAATCAGCTGGCCAAGATCACCTACGTGCGGGGAGCGCTGCTGATCCCGTTCATCGTTCTGTTGGCGTTTCTGGGCTCCTACACGACGAACAACTCCATCGGAGATCTGTTTGTGACCCTCTTCTTCGGCATCCTGGGCTATTTCATGGTCCTTTACGGCTGGCCCAGAGCCCCGCTGGTTTTGGGGCTGGTTCTCGGTGAGATTGCCGAGAACTACCTGTTCATTTCCGTCTCCCGCTACGGAGCTTCCTTCCTGCTCCGCCCGATTGTCATCCTTCTCCTGCTCCTGAGCATCCTGGCGGCTGCGTATCCGACGATTCAGGAGCGGCGCAAGAAGATCAAGATTGTGGGGGAAAACCGATGAAGCTCCGATCCCAGGTATTTTTCACTTTGTTCGTCGTTGCCCTCTTCACCTGGGCGGTCCTGAGCACCCGGGGGTGGGGATACAAAGCCAGTATCTTCCCTCTGTTTATCGGAATCCCGGCCCTGGGTATGGGGATCCTCCAATTGATCTTCGACCTGACCGAAGGGAAGAGGAAGGCCAAGGAAGGTCCTTCCTCGGATCTGGAGTTTGAAAAAGAAGTGGATCCGGCTACGGCCCGCAAGCGGGCTTTCATAACGATTGCCTGGATCGTCGGGTTCCTGATCGGGATTGAAGTCCTGGGGATTTATATCTCCTCCATTTTGTTTGTTTTCCTCTACCTGAAAGTGCAGTCCAGCGAGCGCTGGCCCATTTCGGTCGCCATGACCGTCTTTTCCGGGCTTTTCATTTACGGTCTCTTCGACCGCCTGCTCCATGTCCCCTTCCCGGCCGGAGTTCTCATTGATCTGATTCGCGGATGACTCGGTAGTTTGTCCCCAGACATACGGAAAGTGCCTCTCACCTGATCCCTCTCACCCGCTGGGAGAGAGGGGCAG
>DATEAK010000099.1:0-16220 GCA_035288405.1 bacterium
ACGATGTCCGTCACCTGCGCCCCTCTGGACCGCATTGCGGTGAAAGCTTCGTGACCCGGGGTATCCAGAAAGGTGATCTTACGACCGTTCGTCTGAACCTCATAGGCCCCGATGTGCTGCGTGATCCCTCCGGCTTCTCCTCCCGTTACGTTCGTCTTCCGGATCGCGTCTAGAAGCGAGGTCTTGCCGTGGTCCACGTGCCCCATGATGGTGACTACCGGAGCCCTGGGCTCCAAGCCAGCGAGGTCTTCTGCATCTTGGACTTCGCCCCGCTCCTCCCCCAGAGCAGCCCCCTCAACACGAAAGCCGAATTTCTCGGCGATGGACCTGGCCGCTTCCACATCGAGAAGCTGATTGATGGAAGCCATTACTTTCATTTCGATGAGTTTTTTGATGACCTCCTGAGGCTTCAGCGAGAGGCGCTCCGAGAGTTCCTTCACGGTGATTGCCTCTCCGATCCGAATTACCTTTCCTGATTCAGCCGGCTCGGGAGGCGCCACGGAAACCTGTGTCTCCGCTTCGGGGGCTTGCTTCGGTGTTGCTACTTCCGCCGTCCCGACAGTCGCAGCGACGGCGGTGACAGCTTCCTTCGGTTGCACAATCTCCGGGATCACTCGGGCAGGAGGCTCTACGACCCTCGGAGGCTCGACCAGTGCTGCAATGTCCCGGAGAGGAGCTTCCTTTTTCTTGCCGGCCGGCTTCGTTTTCTTGACTACAGCAGGCTCGGCTTGAACCGGAGGAGCGGCAGGGGTTGTCTTGTCCTTCTTCAGCAACTCCGTGATAAGCTCCACTGCCTCTGCATCCAAGGAACTCATATGGCTCTTGGCGGAAATCCCCTCTTTGGCCAAGATTGCGATGAGATCTTTGCTGGTCATCCCCAGATTCTTGGCCAGCTCGTGAACCCGAAGATTTGACATTCCTATCACCACCCTTCTTAAGACCGATTTTCCCTTCGCCCTATGGAGACAGGCGGGGAGCCCAGCATCCCTTCTGATGGCTGGAAGCGCCGCAGTCTGTCGCGCAAAACCAGTAACTCGTCGGCAAACCCTCTATGCGTAACCCCTACGAAATCCATGGCTCCTCGTCCGCTGATCTGTCCCAGATCGGTCAACGGTAGCGCGTTAAGTTGAGGTATGGAGCGAACCTCGCATCGGTTCGTCATCTCCTGCCGCCGGGATTCTTCACAATCCGAAGCCACCGCGATCAAGCGGAGACGACCGTCCTCGATGGCCTCTCTAACCTCCACCCTCCCGAGCACCGCCTTCCGGGCCTTACAGACTATACAAAGAAGATTCTTCATGCTCTCCTTGAGCTGAAGAATCAGTTGCTCTATAAATGCGCCCACTGGGGCAGTCTGGAAATTCTCCTCTCGAAACGCACGACGAAGTCGAGCCGGATCCAACGCTTTTTGTAAACAGTGGAGGTCATAGCAAACATATCCTCCCCTTCCGGGTAGGCGCTTTTTGAGGTCGGGAACTAAATCACCGGTCGGCCCCCGGACAATCCTTAAGAACTCTCCCTGGGGAAGCTGTTGCCGGCAACCCAGGCAGGTTCGGATCCGTTCACTCGCCTCCTCCGTCTTCCTCATTCCCCGATTCCCCGTTGCCCTTCTCCACAAATTCCCGGGCTTTCTGGATTAATCCGACCGCTTTCGCCTTGCCTATGCCGGGAATCTCGGTCAATTTCTCCTCGCTCGTTTGAGACAAGACCTCGACAGTAGCAACCCCATGTTCCTCAAGCAGCTGCGCCGTTTTCTCTCCAACTCCCTCCAGATCCAACAGGGAGTGCCCCTGTGCTGTGCCTCCTTCGGGAGCGGTCAAAACCGCGCTGTCCGCCTCTTCCGTCGGTCCGGGCGAGTCGTACGTCTCTCCGCGCACAAACGCCTGGGCCAGTTCCTTGATCTTGACGGCTCCCTCCCGGTCGATGCCGGGAATGCCCTCCAATTTTTCCAGGGGTGCTTCCAGGACCGACGTTAGATTGGACAACCCATTTTCCAGGAGTAATTGAACCGTTTCCTCCTCCAGCCCCTTCAGGGCTTGGACCCCGGTCAGGTCGCCTCGGGCCTTTTCCAGGGCGATCTTTTGCCGCTCCGTCTCCTGCTTCCCGTGCTCCGCCTCGCTCTTGATGTCGATTCTCCACTGGGACAGCTTGGCGGCGAGCCGAACATTTTGCCCCTTCTTCCCGATAGCCAGAGACAACTGATCGTCGGGAACAATGACCTCCATGGCTTTTTCTTGAGGATTTGCCGTAATCTTGAACACTTTGGCGGGACTCAAGGCGTTCTTCACAAAGTCGACGGGATCGTCCGTCCACTGGATGATATCGATTTTTTCGCCACGCAATTCCTGAACGATCGCCTGTACCCGTGACCCCCGCACTCCGACACAGGCGCCGACGGGGTCCACATCCTTCGCCTTGGCCCTCACGGCGATTTTAGCCCGGCCGCTCGGCTCCCGAACCCCCGCCACAATCTCCACCGTCCCCTCAGCCACCTCGGGAACCTCGAGTTCGAAGAGCTTTTTCAGGAATCCTGAGTGAGTACGGGACAGGATGACCTGGGGCCCCCTCGGCGTTTTCTTAACTTCCACGATGTAGGCACGGATCCGCTCGCCGCGCCGGAAGACTTCACGGAAAGACTGCTCGCGGCGTGGGAGGACACCCTCGGTCTTGCCCATGTCGACGATGATGTTTCCCCTCTCAATCCTCATGACAACGCAATTGACCAGTTCTCCCTCGCGACCCCGGAACTCGTTAAAAATAATCTCCCTCTCCGCTTCACGGACTCTCTGGACGATCACCTGCTTGGCCGTTTGTGCGGCAATCCGACCCAATCCCGCCATCTGCAAGCGAATCTGGATTTTGCCTCCGAGCTCCGCGTTGGGATTCAAGGCTTTGGCATCGGCCAGCGAGATCTGGGTTTCGATATCTTCCACCACCTCGACGATATCTTTGACGTCAAATAGGTCAACCTCGCCCGACTCCGGATCCAGCCGGGCTTCCATATTACCGACTCCGGCAAACCTCTTTTTCGAAGCCGAAACGACAGCAGCTTCCACCGCCTGCACCAGGGTCTCCCGGGAGATCCCCTTTTCCCGACCGATTTGTTCAATTACCCGAATCAGTTCCTGCCCCATCAGCAAAGCCTCCCCACTGCTGAACTACCACTCAACTTCGAGTCGAGCCCGGGTTACAGCTTCATAGGGAAGTTCAACCAAATGTCCATCCGGCAATTCCAGGACAATCTGATTGTTTTCAAACTTGACGAGCCTTCCCAGAAAATTACGTCTCCCCTCCACGAGGATCGCGGTCGAAATCCGGACCAACCTGCCGCAGCTCCTGGTAAAGTCTTCAGGACGCTTTAGGGCTCGGTCCAGCCCCGGAGATGAAACCTCTAGAACGTAATGATGAGGGATCACATTTTCCATCTCGATCAGCTCCCCGGCTAGGTAGCTCATGGCCTCGCAATCCTCCAACCCGATCCCTCCTTCCTTATCGATAAAAAGGCGCAGAATCCAGCGGCCTTTCTCTCTTTTGTATTCCACATCGAGAAGTTCGAGGCCCTGGGCCTCGATGGCAGGCCGTGTCAGCTGTTCCACGCGCTCGATGACCGTTTCTTTAAGCACGGGCCTGACCCCGGGAATAAAAAGGGAACAAAAAAAGTGGGCTTGGGCCCACTTCGTCGAACCACAGATCAAGCATTTTTTATTTTACTACCTTTCACTTTAATTTCAACACAAAAGATTACTGGGCGGGTCCCAGGAAAAGCCGCACAAGATCATTGTAGAAGGCAAAAACCATGAGGGAAATCAGCAAGACCAAGCCCACTTGCTGGGCGACCTCCCTCTTTCGCAAGCTGATCGGCTTCCCCTTGATCGCTTCCAGAACGAAGAACGTGATGTGACCGCCGTCCAGAACGGGAATGGGGAGCAAATTGAGGATTCCCAAATTAATACTGAGGAGGGCCACGAAGTGAATTAGGCTGACGATCCCCATACGGGCCGTCTCTCCGGCCATTTGGAAGATTAGAATCGGGCCTCCGATCGTGCTGGCAGGGATAACGCGAGAAATGATCTTCACAATGCTCTGCAAGGTGAGCATGATGATCGCCCAGGTGCGCTCCAGTCCCTTCCCGATGGCCGCCAACGGGTTATACCGCTTTGTGATAAATTTACCGCTGGCCTCGATTCCAATACGGCCTACCAGTATTTGCTCGCCAAAAAGATTCTTCACCGAATCCGCGCGCGGAGTTATCCTGACCTGAAATTCCTGGTCCCCACGAAGCACTTTAAAGTCCAATGGCTTCCCGGCGCTCTTGTGGATGATGTCGGCAAGCTCATCCCACTCCCGGACCTGAACATCTCCAACGGCTAGGAGCCGATCCCCTTTCTGGAGCCCCGCCTGTTGCGCCGAGGACCCCGGAGCAACCCCGCTGATCTCTGTAGTCATCACCGGCACTCCAACCATGAAGACCACCACGTAAAGCACGGCGGCAAACAGGAGGTTGAAAGTCGGCCCTGCCAGAACCACGGCTAAACGCGTCCATACGGGTTTTAAGGAGAAAGACTTCTCCGGATCGGCACATTCCTCATCCGGATTCTCGCCGGCAAGTTTCACGTAGCCACCCAGCGGAATGGCAGAGATCCGGTACTCCGTCTCCCCTCTTTGCGTGGCTACCAGTTTCGGACCGAACCCGAGGGAAAATTTCTCCACCCCCACCCCAAGTTGGCGGGCCACCAAAAAATGACCCAACTCGTGCACAAAAATCAGAATTCCGAGAGCCAGGACAGCGCTCAAGATCGTGATCACTAACCATCTCCTCCAGCATCAAATCTCTGCTTTAAAACACCAGCAAAGGTTTCATTTATCCCACGGCTTCTCAACGCCACATCGAAATCCCCTGCAAGGATTCCACCTGCACTCCTGATGGTGGAGTAAAACGGAATAGCGAAGAAGAAAGCCCCACATTAAATCGGATGTTTGAGAATTCCAATGTAGTTTTATTACCGAACGGGTCCCAGAAACTCACCTTTTTGATCCAGTAGTTGCCCCGATCCACCTCCAGCGAGAGCCTTTCAACGGCCGGCAGGGGTTCCTTGGGGAGCAGCTCCACCACGTATAGGTTCGGGTTTGCATTCTCCTTCTCGCTCAACGGGCGCGCCTTAAACTCCTCATCGATCTTCCCCGTGCCGGTAAGGAAAGAAAGCGGCGTCTTCCCGGCACTAAACAGGTCATCTTTGTAGGCAACTTTTTCCGCCGCAGCGTAACGCCATAAGATCTTCCCGTCACTGAGCAGCACCTGTGATTCCGGCTTGGTGTAGTCCCACCGGATCATTCCCGGCTTTTTAATCCGCACTCTCCCGCTTGCCCGCTGCTCCTGCTGTCCGCCTGTGGGCCCGCCGACGGCGAGAGACTTTAAAGTCGAAACCTGCGCGAAATCCGCCGAAAGGTCTCCCGTCTGATCGTATACCTTCTGGATACGCTGAACGATTTCCGTTAGGGAAGGGGTCTCAGAGGTTCGTCCCGCCGCTCCCGACAGGAGCAGAAGACTCCCTATTAAACTCAGCCCGAACCTGATTTTATTAAAGCATCCAATCCTCATATCGTCAACCTCCCCTTTCTGGGTATGCACCCGCTTCTTTGCCTCTCAGAGAAGGAGTTTTCGCCATTTTCGCCGCGCAATTCTTAACCCTGTTTGGGCAGAGGATTCAATAAGAACTCTTTGCTCCGGGTGGAATCTTCTCCCACAAAATGAACTCGTCTCCCCTCCACTTTCAACCTGCCTTCCACGAACGCCTGGACCGCCAGGGGGTAGATGCGGTGCTCTTGCTGCAGAATCCGGGCCGACAAGCTTTCTTCCGTGTCCCCGGAGAAGACAGGCACCGCTGCCTGAATGATGATCGGCCCCGTGTCCACTCCTTCATCCACAAAATGGACGGTGCATCCGGAAAGTTTCACCCCATATTCCAGAGATTGGCGCTGCCCGTGCAGCCCCGGAAAAGCCGGCAAGAGAGCGGGGTGAATGTTCATGATACGCCCCCGGAAATTCTCAATCAGCGTAGGTCCGAGAAGCCGCATAAACCCTGCCAGACAGATCAAATCGACTTGCCGGGAACGTAAGACTCGCACCATTTCCTGTTCGAAGCTCGCCCGATTCGGAAATTGCTTCGGGTAGAGAATTTGACTCTCAATCCCGTGGCGGGCGGCTCTCTCGAGAACGAAGGCCCCCTCCACATCACTGACCACCAGAGCGATCCGCGCTTTGATTCTCCCTTCCTCAACGGCATCAATCAGTGCCTGTAAGTTTGTTCCGCGCCCGGAGGCCAGCACCGCAATGTTCATGTCACGCCAACGATCTGTACACGACAAGGGTCGGAATCCGGCAGTTCGATAACTTCTCCCACGAGGAAGGCCCCCTCTCCTTGATTTTGCAGCCACTTCAACACTTCCACGGCATCCTCGCCCGGCAAAATGACGACAAGCCCGATCCCCATGTTGAATGTCCGGAACATCTCCTGGACCGGAACGTCGCCTTTTTCCTTCAACAGATCAAAGACAGGAGGAATCTTCCACCTCTTGGGATCGAGAGAAACTCCCACCCCTTGTGGCAAAATGCGCGGAATATTCTCGATCAATCCCCCTCCGGTCACATGAACAGCGCCCCGGATTTGCCAGCGAGCCGTCAGCGCGCCAAACAAGGAGCAATAGATTCGGGTAGGCTCCAGGAGCTCTTCACCAAGGCTGCGCCCCAGTTCGGGCATTACTTTCTCCAGTGGGAGCACCGCGGTTTCCAGGACTTTTCGCACCAGGGAATAGCCGTTGCTGTGAAGGCCGCTGGAAGGAATCCCGATGACGGCGTCCCCCTTCCGGATGAGATGGCCGTCGATCGATCGATCCCTTTCCAAAATTCCCACGACAAAGCCGGCCAGATCGTATTCTCCCTCGCGATACAACCCTGGCATCTCAGCCGTCTCCCCACCCAGCAAAGCACATCCGGCCTGCTTGCAACCTGCAACGATCCCCTGGACCAGTTTCTCGACCACCCCCAGCTCAAGCCGGCCGGCGGCCAGATAATCCAAAAAGAACAGAGGGTCCGCACCCTGGACAACAATATCATTCACGCACATGGCGACCAGGTCGATGCCGACCGTATGATGGATACCCATCGACTGGGCAATTTTGACTTTCGTTCCGACTCCATCGGTGGACGCAACAAGTACCGGCTCCCGGTATCCTCCGGGAACCCGAAATTGCCCCGCAAACCCACCGATGTCGGTTAACACCTCCGGGCGAAACGTGGATCGGGCCAAGGCCGCAATCTTGCCGATCAGACTCCCTGCGGCATCCAAATCCACGCCGGCATCACGGTAGGTCGTCATATGTGAGTTACCCCGATCCGTCTTACCAACTCCACATTGTCGGAATGACCCGTCATACAGGCCGTGACTTTCCCACGGATCCGCCTTCCCTGCAAGTAGAGATCGCCGAGGACGTCCAAAATCTTGTGACGGACAAATTCATCGGGGAACCTCAGGGGAGCGTTAATGATCTTTTCTTCGTCCACCAAGATTACGTTGTGCAGCCGCCCTCCTCCTCCAAGCCCCATCTGTTCGAGCATCGCGATATCCTTGAGAAACCCGAAGGTCCTGGCCGGTGCGATTTCCCGCTTGAAGTCCTCAACGGAGGAGGCGGTGAAAGTAAATTCCTGGTGACCGATGGGATGGGGATAGTCCAATATGTACGTTACGCTCAGAGTCGCGGCAGGCTCGATCCGGATGTACTTACCGCCGTTTTGAGGATTACCGACGGTGATCGTATCTTTCACAGCGATCTCTTCCGCTTCCGCCCCTTGTTCCTCGATTCCGCCGTCCTCGATCAACTGGCACAGATCGAGCGCTGATCCATCCATGATGGGGACTTCATCATTGATTTTGACCAGCAGGTTTGAAACTCCGTACATGTGAAGAACGGCCATCAGGTGCTCGATGGTGCGGGCAACGGCCATTCCTCTCTTCAACGAAGTCGCGTATTCCGCCGAATAAACGTAATCGATCAAAGCCGGAACGCTTTCCCCCGACGTGATGTTCCCGAAGTGGATTCCGCTATTCGGCGGCAGCGGGTTCAGAATCAACCCCCCCTTGAGCCCGGAGTGGAGTCCCTGGCCGCAAAGCACCACGCTTCTCTTCAAGCTCTTCTGAGGTTGAAACTCTCCCGGCCTGGGGGGAAAGATTTTGAGCGTTTTCATTTTTCGCTCCAGGCTGGAAGTAGAAATCCCGAGATCTTCGGCCGTTTTTGTCAAGCTGCCCCGATTTCGGCGCAAATTGTAACCGATAAATTCCTGCTCCCACAACCTGCGGGCATCCTTGAGCAACTGCACGCCATCCCACACGGAGCCGTTTCCCACCAGTGCCGGGCTTTTTCGAATGGCGGCGGGGATTTCTTCCCGCGAAATCCGCGGCCAGGGCACCGTGATGAACATCCGCTCCAGGATGTTCTGCAGCTCCTTCACGTTCCCGGGCCAGTCATAGTTCATGAGGATTTGCATGGCCTCTTTATCGACTTCCTTTCTGCCCTTGCCGTACTCCTCTGCCAGCTCCCGAAGAAAGTGATTTACAAGTGCGGGGATGTCCTCCTTGCGATGGCGCAGGGCAGGTAACTGGATCGATGGAGAGGTAAACAGAGCCAGAAACTCGGCAGACAGATGTTTCGCCAGGTCGTTTCGGGTCCATGGTTTCGTCGTGCAGGCCATAAGCCTTACGTCCAGAGGAAGAGATTCTGAACCGCCGGCCCGGGGGAAGCTCTTGCTCTCGAAAAAGCCGGCCAGTGTCACCTCGATTTCCTTCTCAAGGCCTTCCACATCGTCCAGGAACAGAGTGCCGCCTTCGGCCTGGACCAGTTTTCCACGCGTGAATTCCCCTTCCTTGGCAGCGGTCCCTTCGGTACCCCAGAGAATTTGCCTCCAGTCCTCGCCCGCAAGATTGGTGCAGTTCAGTTTGACAAAAGGAGCATCCCGCCGCGAACTTTCCCGGTGGATCAGTCTCGCCACCAGTTCCTTGCCGGTCCCGTTTTCACCCAGGATCAGGACAGGATCATCCCGGCGGGCTGCGGCGGCCACTCTTTTGCGGACCGTCAGAATCCGCGGGTTTTCGCCGACCAGATTCTCTTCTTTGCTGGCTCTTCGTTTCAGTTCCACATTTTCGCGCAGGAGCCTCTGCTGCTCCAAGGCGTGCTTCACGGTAAGCAGCAGGCTGTCCATCGACAGCGGTTTTTCGATATAATCAAAGGCCCCGAGCTTGGTAGCCTTCACGGCTGAATCGATGCTGCCGTGTCCGGACATGACGATGACTCCCAGGTCCGCCCGTAGGCTCTTGATGGCCTGGAGAGCCTCGATGCCGTCCATTCCGGGCATCCAGATGTCCAGGAGCACCAGATCCGGATTTTGCCCCCGAATGATTTCTAAAGCCTGCTGACCGTCTTTCGCGCTCATCACCTGGAAGCCCTCGTCTTCTAAAATTCCCTCCAGGGAGGAAACGATGGACTTCTCATCATCGACGATCAAAATGCTCCCTTTTTTCAAAGCGCCTCCTCCCCCTAGACCGAAATGATCTTTTTGCCTGCTTGGGCTTTGTGTGGACCCAGAGGAAGTTCAATAACGACTTTCGTGCCGCGGGGTTGATTATCCCGCACGTAGACCGTCCCGTTATGGTCCGCCACGATCCGCTGCACGATGGCAAGTCCCAGTCCCGTGCCTCTTTTCTTCGAGGAAAAATACGGGGCGAATAACTTGTCCCGGTCCTCCACGGGAATGCCGATCCCGTCGTCACTCACCTCGATGGAGACCCTCTGGCGCTGTGCGTCCAGGGAGGTCCGGATCTCGATGCGACCTCGCCCCTCAATCGCATCCACCGAGTTCTCCAGCAGGTTGATAAAAACCCTCTGCATCTGCTCCCGGTCCAAATCCAAAAGGGGAACATTCGGGTCGTAGAAAGATACGATCTCGATCGTCCGCAGCGAACTCCGATATAATCCCGTAGCATCCTCGATGATCTTACGGAGGTCGTGAGGTTTGGGATCCGGCAGAGGCATGCGGGCGAACTTGGAAAATTCATCCACCATTCCCTTGATCACCTCCACCTGTTGGATGATGGTGCTGGTGGCTTGATCGAAGATCTTCTCAAAATCCTCGGATTTGTCTTGGAACTTTTTCCGAAGCCTCTGGGTGGAAAGTTGGATCGGAGTCAGGGGGTTCTTGATCTCGTGGGCAATGCCCCGAGCCACCTCCTGCCAGGCCGCGGTTCTCTGGGCCTTGATGAGCTCACTCAAATCGTCAAAGACGATGACCATTCCCAGGAAGCTCCCCTCCCGATCCTGCAGGCGGGTCACGCTCGTAATCAACGTGAGGTTCCGGCCCCCGGAAGTAAGGTGCATCTGCGATGCAGTGCTGGCAGCCCCGTTTTCGTTCATTTTTTTCATCAGGGCCCGCACGGGATCCAAATGGTCGGAGCGGAATACGGCTCGATAGTGCCGTCCTTTGGCACCCGCTGCATCAATCCCCAGAATACGCTCGGCGGCTCGGTTGAAGGTGGTAATCCGCCCCCTCGGGTCCAGCGAGAGAACTCCCGTCGTGATGTTTTCCAGGACGGTCTCCATGTAGCTGCGGCGCTGATCCAACTCCACATTGGTGTGTCGCAAGTCCACGTTCGTGCGCTCCAGTTCCTGCTGGCTGCGCTGAAGGTCACTGGTCATCTTGTTGAAGGAGTCTACCAGCATGCCGATTTCATCATCGGCACGGGTGCTGATGGTAAAGTCCAGTCTGCCGCCGGCGATGGCCCTGGTCCCTTCCACCAGTTCCTGGAGGGGAACCGTAATCCCCTTGGCCAGGTACAACCCGAACCAGGTCGCCGAGAATACGATCAGCAGCGTGAACATCAGGAAGAGCACCACATACTGAGCCTTGATCGGGGCCTTGAAAATCTGCTTCTGTTTGTATTCTTCAAAGGCCTCCTTGATGTCATAGACTTTTGTCGCCAAACCCTGCGGAAGGAAATAGCTCACCGCAACTACACCTGCCACTTGGCCGCTTTCCGCGCGGATCACCGGCGTCAGAGCCCGGACAACTTCCCTGCCGGCCACCGTAACCACCTCGGTTTCCCTGTCACCCCGGAGAGCCTTCTTGAGCAGGGGGGAATCCCTCTGAATAAACACCGTGTCTCCCACATTCTCTGATTTTTCCGAAAGCAGAGGCTTCAGAGTTCGATCGAAGACCTGTACGCCGTCAATGGGGAATTCCACGCGCCGCCGCTGCACGGTGTTGGCAAGGTATTCCTGGTTTTCGGGAGACAGCATATCTTTTTCGGCAATTTGCTGGGCGAGCTGGTCCGCGTGCTGGCTGACATTTTTCTCAGCATCCCGATAATAGCTCTCCGCCAGATCCAGCGATTCCTTGAGCGACTTCTCCACCTGCACGTTGAACCACTTATCGATAGTACTGGTGATGAAACCGCTGGCCACCAGAAAGAGAAGAATGGAGGGAATCAGAGTAAGCCCCACAAAAGCAGTTACGAGCTTGGTTCTGAACCGGCTGCCGATAATCTTTTTGCGCCGCTCAAAATAGAGTTTGATCAGATTCCGGCTTACGAGAAGCAGCAGAATCATCACCAGGATGGCGTTTATGTTGATAACGAGCGTGAAAAGGATGACGTTTCCAAGCAGGGCAGACGGCTGGGTCTGCTGCTGGAAGTAGACTTCCACCGCCGTAGCAGCCAGAATCACGGCGATGAGCCCGACGACGATGAAGATCATGCGCCGCCGCTTGCGCCGCTGCAATTCTCCTTCGGGCTCCAGGGTCTTTGGCCACTCCGGAGTCGTGTTCTGATCCCGAGTGCTTCCGCTACCGGTGCTCATTCCTTAAACCCTTTACGGTGAAGGGAAGCGACTCGAACCAGCCTGTTTTCTCATCCAGAAAGGAAACGAAGAAGAAGATGTAATTGAGCGGAAAAAACAACTTGGTCGTCTTCATCTCTGCCTTCACTCGGACATAGTATCGGTCATTGGGTATCAGGGTGTTGTAACGAGCCAGTGGGACGCTTTCCAGTTCCGACATCCAAGACTTCAAATCCGCCAGACTTTTGGTCGTTCTCTCTTCCACAGCTCCGCTGTCATCCCGGGTAAAACGGTACTCCTTGCGCAGGAGGTCATACTTGACACTGTGTTTGGCCTGACGGGAAGAAACCGGTTCATCAAGCCAGACGTTGCGGTTGCGGTAGAGCTCCAGGTGGAATGTAAACGTGGTTGGGACACCGCTTTGAATTGCCTCGACCAACCCCTCCGAAAATCCATCCCGGAGGGAAGCATACACGATCAGATCCTCGGCAGTGTTTGTCAAAAAGACGTCGGTGATTTCAGGACTGGCATGCGCCGAGGTGAAAGGAATGAAGAGCGAGAAAACTATCCCTGCGGCAATCAGTAACCTTGCAATGGTCCCCTTCAACGAAAACGACTCCTGCCGTGACGATTGCCACCATCGAAAACCCTGGTTCCAACCCCCCCCAGGTATGCCTAGGCCCGGAATAGGATACTAAACATAACTCTTGAAGTCAAGGCAAGTTAGGGATATTCCCCTCTCTCCGATCCGACTATAATAGGCGGGATTCCGAAACCTGTGGAGGTGATCTTTGGTCGCTGGCTACCGCTGGCTGATTTACGCCGTCCTTTCGTCCCTTTACGTTTTTTCGATGTTCCACCGGGTCTCAGTGGCCATCATTACCCCTGACCTGGTAAAGGAACTCACCCTGGACCCGGAGCAACTGGGCCTGCTCGGGGCGACCTTCTTCTACGCATTTGCTCTGACCCAGATTCCTCTCGGGCTACTTCTGGATCGGTACGGTCCCCGCCTGATGGTCACCGTACTGGCGCTAACCGGATCTGCCGGTACTCTCGCTTTTGCTTCGGCAACGGACGTGCTTTCGGCTTCCTGGAGCCGGGCCCTCATCGGCGTCGGCATGGCCGCTGTCCTCATGGGAACGCTCAAGGTATTTACGGCCTGGTTCTCTCCGCGGGAATTTGCCACTCTGACGGGAGCATTCATTGCCATCGGCGCCATGGGCGTGCTGCTTGCCACCACCCCCCTTTCCCTGCTTGTGGCCGCCGTCGGGTGGAGGGAAGCTTTCCGCTATGTGGCTCTGGGGACCGTTCTCATCGCGGTCCTGGTTGCCATCGTGGTCCGCAATCACCCGCCCGGCACAGGGAACCCCGCGGTTATCTTCTCCCACGCAAAGCCTTCTCCCTGGAAGGCATGGAAGCAGGTGTACTCCAGCCCTCAGTTCTGGCTCATCGCTCTATCCTCGGGGCTTCGTTACGGAGTTTTTATCGCGATCCAGGGTCTGTGGCTTGCTCCCTACTTGATCGAGGTACTGAAGATCGACCGGCACCGGACAAGCCTGCTTCTTTTGAGCCTGTCGATCGGATACATCGTCAGTTGTCCCCTGTCCGGAGTTCTTTCGGATCGCGTTTTTCGAAGCCGGAAGAAAATCATCATCCCAAGCCTCATCCTCGCAGTGCTGACCCTGCTCCCGCTGGTCCTGGGATCAGTGGACTGGCCCTTGCCCGCATATGCGGCGATTCTCTTCCTCTACGGCCTGACCGCTGGATCCGGAAGCTTGATGCTCGCCCACTCGAAGGAGCTTTTCCCGCTGCCCATTGCAGCCACCGTCATGACCTCCGTTAATTTCTTCTCCTTTATCGGGGTCGCCTCGATCGAGCATGGGCTGGGATCCATCATTCGTTCCAAAACCACGAGCAGCGCCATGTTCACCCCCGAGGCGTTTCATGTCGCTTTCCTGATCTGCATCGGAGCCACTCTGCTCTCCCTGATCGCCTACCTGTTTACCCGGGACACCCAGCCATAAAAAAGCGCCGCTCCCATTCACGGTTCGACAAGCTCACCGCGAACGGAAAAATATCTACAATATCAAGGCACACTCCGTTCGCGCTGAGCCCGTCGAAGCACGTCCGAACACCTTTGTAACAGTCTACTAGCCCCAATTCGAATTTCGAACGTCCCGCTGGAGGGGCACGGGCCCGCGGGTGGTGCCGGGGATGCCTCCGGAGAGCTGCGCGAAAGTGGGACCCTCGTCAGGGTGACGTAGCGCGGTTCGAGGAGGCGCCCCGCACCCACGGGTACCCGCGCCTGGCGGGTGCCAGGCCCTGCGGGTCGATGACACGATTAGAACGCGACTTTTTCTTCGCATCAGGGCTAGGACTTCCGGCCTTCGCCCCAGCAAAAAGAACGAAACGCACAAGAAATCTCGTCACACCGGGTCGGCTCGATCCGCGGCCAGTCTTCGTAGCTTCGACCCAGCGTCCGGTGAGAATAGTCCGCTGCCAGCCCCATGAGTTCTTTCTCCACTTCTGTGCTACGATCCACGACAAACTCAACGAACACATCAGGATCGCTGCGCAGGAAAAGGAGCCGCGTGCGAGCCCTTTCCGAACCCGTGTGCCGCAGAGCCGCCAGCGCGTAAATCGTGGCCGACAGGCGGTAGTTCTGAGCCTGCTCAGGATCATACGCCGCGTATTTCGTCTCGATCACAATCGGATCCTGAGGATCGGGAGCCAGGGCGTCCATACGTCCGGAAATCAACAACGTCACATCTCTCCCATCCAGACGGATCTGGAACGGGACCTCCCGCTGCAAGGCGGGATTTCCTTGCAACGTATGCCAGGAAGAACTCCCCACATAGCGGCTCAGGTGAGAGATCATTTCCCGGCGGCGCTCCAATGTCAGCAAAGCAGCGCTTTCATCCAACTCCAACAGACGGGAAAGTTCCCTCTCTCGACACTGAGCATCTTCGAGAGGCAAGGATCGATCCAATCGCCTGAGGATGCGGTGAACAATCTCCCCTTCCAGGATCGGGCTCGAGGAGGGCGAAAAGGGGCCGGGCCGATCTCGAAGGCTGGCCTTCTGGCTCAGGAAATAGTAGCGAGAGCAAAGGGAGAGATCTTCCAGCGCGCTCGGAGTCAGCTCGATGATCCGCGGCCGCGGAGCGCTCCAATGGAAAGCTCGTGCGCTAGCCGCTTCGATCTCCTCCTCTCCGGGCTCTTCGACATCGTGAGCAGCTTCCACTGGCACCTGGAGTGATTCGGATACCGGCCTGCCTGTGCGTGATCGCACGCAGACAGGTCCCAGCAGTTCCACGGACACTCCGGGAAGCTCGATTGCCGTGGTCGGGGGGGATTTCTGCTCCAAACCCGCCGCGATCTCAGCGCTCCACCCAATCGCGTCACGAATCCACTTCATCCAAGGTCCATGTCCGCTGCTGAATCCTTCACTGAGAACGAGAATCCTGCGGGCTCTTGTGGTCGCCACATAAAGCAGGCGTTTCTCTTCTTCGAGACGGCGGTCCTTTTCGACACGCAAAGACCTTTCCATGAGCGTATTCGGAAGCAGCGCACGGTTGGGACCGCTGGCGGCGGTACACACGACTCCCAGAGCATCGTCAAAGACCGCCTGATAGGTCTCATCTCTTCCGACCTTTCCACCCAGGGATGGAACGATCACCGCTTCGAACTCGAGTCCCTTGGCCTGGTGAACCGTCATCATCCTGACCACATTTTCATTTTCACCGTAGATGGGTGCCTCGGGAGCCCGGGTCATGGAACTCACATGTTCCCGCATCCGGTCCGCGAACTGGCTCAGAGTCGACAAGCCCTGGCGGCTCGTTAACCGCGCCATCTCGATGAGCTTTCCTGCGTTAGCCAGACGTTGCTCTCCTCCTTCCAGTGCCGCCATGACACCTTCATAGCCCGATCGCTCCAGGGCCAGCTCCAGAATCTCCGCCGGCGTAAGCCGGTCTCGTAACCGCAGAGCTTCCCGGCAAAGAGCCAGGAACGGACTCAATCGGCCCGCAATGTCACCCGGCAGAGAACTCTCCGCAGAATCCGAAAGCACCTGGTAAAGTGGCTGCCTTGACTGTTTGCGGGCCTGGCTCAACGTCCAGAGGTCCGCAAAGTTCCCCCCAGCCAGAGGGGAAGTGAGCACCGTGGCTAATGCCAGATCATCCCCCGGATCCTTCACAAACGCGAGGAAAGAGCACAGGTCGATGATCTCCGGCCGCTCGTAAAACCCCACACCGCGCACCAGGTAAGAAGGGATTCCCAACTGGCGGAAAGGTTCAGCAAACGCCCGAGCTTGCCTCCAGTGTCGCAGCAAAATTCCCACATCG
>DATEAK010000100.1:0-7709 GCA_035288405.1 bacterium
TAGAGAGAGGTCCCATCGAAATAGACCAGGCCGTATCCATCCCACTTTCCGTCGGATGGATACGGCCTGGTCTATTTCGATGGGACCTCTCTCTATGAGCACTCCTATCCGGAGAAGGGCTTTCATCCGGACTGGAAAAGCTACATCTTCAACCACGGCCGCAACGAGGTGCGGGCCTTTCTGATCAGCAGTGCTCTCTTCTGGTTAGACAAATACCACGCGGACGGTTTGCGGGTCGACGCGGTCGCCTCCATGCTCTACCTGGATTATTCCCGAAAGGAAGGCGAGTGGATGCCCAACATCTACGGGGGGCGTGAAAATCTCGAAGCCATTTCCTTCCTGAAGCGCATGAACGAAGCGGTATACGAGATGTTTCCCGATGTACAGACCATCGCCGAGGAGTCCACTGCCTGGCCGATGGTTTCCCGGCCAGTTTATAGCGGCGGCCTGGGCTTCGGCATGAAATGGAACATGGGCTGGATGCACGACACCCTGCAGTACTTCTCCAAAGACCCCGTGCACCGCAAGTATCACCATAATGAAATCACCTTCAGCGTCCTCTACGCGTTTACAGAAAACTTCGTGCTGCCCCTCTCCCACGATGAGGTGGTGCACGGCAAAGGCTCCTTGCTCGGAGGAATGCCGGGAGACGACTGGCAGCGTTTTGCGAACCTGCGGCTCCTGTACGGCTTCATGTATACCCACCCGGGCAAGAAGTTGATGTTCATGGGAGGGGAATTCGGACAGCGCAGCGAATGGAACCACGACGCCGGCCTGCAATGGCACCTACTAGAATTTCCTCCCCATCAAGGGGTGAAGCGCTGGGTGAGAGATTTAAACACTTTCTATCGCGGCGAGCCCGCTCTCTATCAGGTGGATTTCGACGGCAACGGGTTCGAATGGATCGACTGCAACGACCACGCAAACAGCATTCTAAGTTTCCTGCGCCGCGGGCAAGATCCGAACAACCTGCTGGCCATCGTCTGTAATTTCACCCCCGTGCCGCGCCAGCACTTGCGCGTGGGAGTTCCCGTCGGCGGATACTGGCAGGAAGTCCTCAACAGCGATGCATCCCTCTATGGGGGGAGCGGATTGGGAAATCTCGGAGGAGTCGATGCTTCCCCGATTTCAGCCCACGGGCGACCTTATTCACTCATCGTGACGATTCCACCGCTGTCCACGGTCATCTTTAAGAAGATGGTGAATCCACCTTGAAGTGATCTCGGAGAAAATCCTTCCTCTGATTTCTCCTCCCCGGGTTCCGTGAAAATCGAGTCCCTGAAAATCTGCGACACGAAGAAATGTCCTGGAACTCGACAAGGGAGTATAATTGATTTCGGCAGGTTCCGCGGGACCCCAGGAGAAAACGGATTATGAACTCCGGTGAAAAGAAGGATAGTTCTTCCTCCCTGCGCCGCAAACGGGAGGAAAAGAGAGCGCAGTTTTACGCCCTCCGTACTTCCAGGGAGCGCTTGGACACCGTCCTATCCGATCCCGAAGGCGAGATTCTCGTGCGCTCGCTGCCGCCTGTGGAACTCCATCTGTTCACCCGCGAGGTAGATCCCGAAGACCGTACCACTCTGGTGGACATGGCTTTCATGGACCAGATCCAGCGCATGATGGATTTTTCCTGCTGGGAAAAAGATGTCCTCAACATGGATTCCCTGAACCAGTGGATCCAGATCCTGCGGGATTGCGGCCCCGCCAAACTTGCCAAGGCTTTGGAAAACATGGACACGGAGTTATGGGTCCTTTTCCTGCGCCATTACCTGGAGGTCGGCAAGACGGAAGATGATCGAGAACTGATGGAGGAAGAACGCTCCTACGATTTCACCCTCGATGACCTGTATTTTTTCCGCTACAAGTGCTCCGATGATGACCAGCCCCTCGTTTACCAGTGTATCGAGGAACTCTACCGTTTGGGCTCGGCTCGCACGCAACTGATTCTGGAAGCGGCACTGGGGGAAATGGACGGCCCCTTGCAGGAGGAGGCGTACCGCCTGCGCCAAGGGCGCATGGAAGAAAGCGGCTTCCCGGATTACTTCGAGGCCTTGCGGATCTACCAGATCCAGAACCGCAGTCCCGATCTGAAAGAGGAACCGCCGAAGCCGATCGACTTCCCCGAGAAGAACAGTAAAGCGCCCGACGAGTTTCCACCCCAGTACGCCCTGGTGTTTGCGGATTCAGGTCCCTCGTTCCTCAAAAGAACCCTGGAACAAGGCATTCCGTCCGAGCGCATGGAGCATCTCTGGTGGGAGCTCACCTACCTCTGCCACAAGGTTTTCATTGTGGATCAAGTGGACCTGGGAGACCGGGAGGAGATCACCCAGGCCCTCGCCCGTACCCACGACCTGCTCAGCCTGTCCCTCGAGAATTTGAGCGCCGGCCGCTTGGAACAGTCCCGCTTCCTCCTTCAGGAGCATTTTGCCGAAACGATTTTTCGGGCGGGATACAACCTGACACAGAGGCTGCGGCAACGCGCCCTGGCGCTGATCCGGCAGGGATGGCTCGCGCTGGCACCCGGCCTCTCCTTTCTGGATCCCCCGAGCGAGGATGTTTTGAGAGGACTGGATCATCGGCACCCGCGGTTCCCGCTGGTTCTGGACCCCGGAGGAAATCCAGGCTTCCGTGACCTGAAAACCCTGGAAGACCTCACCTGCATGGAAAGAGAACTGTCCATCATCGAGAGCATCGGCGAAGTCCTCCCCTTCCTCCTCAACTCTTCCTGGCCGCAGATTTTCAGGCTGGATCTGGCGGGATGTCTCCCCGATTCGTGGCAGGAGATGCAGTTGAGCACTCTCTTCCTCACAGGCTTTGCCAACGAACAACTGGGCCATGGATTTCACCTGCTCCCGGTCCACGCCAGGGATCTGAAACATCTCCATCACGGCTGCCGGGAGCACGAAGCGCCGGTTTTAAAAAAAGAGATCAAGAAGCGGTTTGAGACCGATCTGGGCCGGTGCTTTGGAAGCGACTCCGCGCGGCTTGCAGGCGCCATAGACTATGTGCGCAGATGCTGGCGGATTTTTGAAGAGGAATTTCTCTCGATCAACCCCCATGAATCCATCGACCCGCGGTTCATTCGAAGTCTCCTGGTTCGGGGTTGAACTCCATGCCCACGAAGCTCATGGAGATCCTGGGACGCTACCGCCCTCTCATTGAGGATTGGGAGGGGTGGCTCGCGGCTCTGGAGAATCCTGCTCCGACCTACGCTCGCCTGAATACACTGAAAGGAAGCGAATCGGAAATTTGCGACCTCATGTCCCGCAGCGGGCTGCACCTGGTCCCGACCCTGGTTCCCACCTGCTACGAACTGCGCGATTGCGATCATCCCGGACATCTCCCCATGTACTTTCAGGGACTCTTCCACTCCCAGGATCTCACCTCCGCCGTGCCTTCCTGGCTCTTAAATCCCGCCGCCGGGGAAATGGTTCTTGATCTGTGCGCAGCGCCGGGCAGCAAGACCAGCCATCTCGCTCAGCTCATGGAGAACCAGGGACTCATCGTCGCCAATGAGATTCAGACCCACCGCCTGAAAAGTCTCGTGGCAAACCTGGAGCGATTGGGAGTCACCAATACCGCGATTACTCGCTACGCGGGCCAGGACTTTCCCCTGCGCATCCAGTTCGACCGGATTCTCGTGGACGCCCCCTGCTCCGGAGAGGGAACACTGCGCTCCCGGCAGTCTTCACGCTATGCCTCCGCACCCCGGCTTCATGAGCGCCTGGCCAACGTACAAGGTCGGTTACTCGTGCGGGCCTTGAAGCTGCTGCGTCCGGGAGGGATCCTTATCTATTCCACGTGCACGTACGCGCCGGAAGAAAATGAAGAAGTGGTGGACAACTTCTTGCAGCAAGGAGGAGTCCAGATCGAAGAAGTACCGTGTCCCCTCCCCCATCACCCTGGGATCACGGCCTGGAACGACAAAACCTATTCCTCCGAGGTGACCAAATGCCTGCGGTTTTACCCCTCGGAGGTCAACTCAACGGGGTTTTTCATTGCTCAATTTCGCAAGACCGGAGACTTATAGCGCGGTTCTCTCTTATTTGGCCGCACGCTTCGGAATTCCCGAGGAAATCTTTGCTGACTACGGGATACTGGACGCCGGGAGCAATTTGCGCCTTGTGTCCGCGAGCCCCCACCTGGATTCTTTGAGTGCAATTAAGGTGGAAGTGCTGGGACTGCGGCTGGTTCGTAAGACAAACAAGGGTTGGAAGCCGACCAGCGCCGCTCTTCAGTTCTTAGCGCCTTGGATCAGTAAGAGCGTCATCCAATTGGAACCCGCAGAAGAAATTCCGTTCCTCCAGGGCAGAGCCATCGAGCGCGCCTTCGAAGTGGAGCCGGGATACGTCGCCGTGCAGGGGCGCACCGGCATTTTAGGCTGCGGCCTTTACCGGCCCCCGTTCCTTCTCTCTCAAATCCCCGCCGCCAGCCGCGCTCCGTTCTTTTTCAGCGAGACCAAAGAATAAGCAATCCAGGGAAGTTGTGGGTGATTTACGCCAACTCAATCCTTAGTCTTTTCCCTAACACTGATGCCGCCCGCTCCAACGTGGACAAGGTGATGGAGGTATTGGCTGGGTCCAGTAGGCGTTCAAGTGCTGCCCGGCTCGTTTTCATCCGATCAGCCATTTCCGTCTTGTTGAGCTTGCGGCGCTTCATCTCTTGGGCAATCTGAAATGAAATCACACGTTTGACCGCAGTCGCTTCCGCCACATCCAATAGTCGTTCATCTCGCAGGAAATCGTCGAACTTGCTACCGACATGCTTCTTGTTCATGGCGCTTTACTCCTTATGGAGGTCTGCCAAGCGTTGACGCGCTGTGTTCAACTCGCCACGGGGTGTTTTCTGTGATTTCTTGATAAAGCTGTGCAGCAACACCATGATGTTACCTTCAACTGTAAAAAGAACTCGTGCGATGCCTTGACTAATGTTCGACCGTACCTCCCATATGCCTGATTCTAACTTTCGGATCAGGGGCATTCCCAAGGGCCAGCCGAACTGCGCCGTCTTGATATCTTCGCCGATGGTCTTTCGGTCCTCGCGCTTCAGCCTTTTGAGCCATTCTCGGACAGGTTCATTCCCCGCTCCAGTGCGGTAAAAGACCACGGTCAATACACGCTCGTCGGAGGTGGGCTCCATAATATAAGTGTATCAATAATGATACACGAGTCAAGAGGGATTATGACCCGGGTTGGCATGGCAGCGATGCACTTCAGGCGGCCCAACGAACGTTGTCGGCACTGGACCGCAGCTTACCGCTCTCCGGTTCCTGGCCCCGTGGATCCGCCGGAGTATAGTTCGCTTGGAACCCGAAGAAGAAATTCCGTTCCTGCAAGGTCAGGCAATCCAGCGCCCCTTTGACGTGGAGCCAGGATACGTCGCGGTGCGGGGGCACACCGGAATTTTGGGATGCGGCTTGTACCGGCCCCCGTTCCTTCTCTCTCAAATCCCCGCCTCCAGCCGCGCTCCGTTCTTTTCCCAAGAAGCTCAAGAATGAGCAATCAGCTTCTCGGAGAAAAACTCCGAAGCAGACCGCATTTTTGAGCAGAAATTTGACTGGCCGCAGGAGCAGGGCAGTGTACTATTCCGGCAGTGGAGGCGAGATCAGTTACGCAATCCAGCAGGGTGCGCTCTCCTTCTCACTTCGAGGATGTCCACAGATCCTCGACTAAATACCCATGCCACAAGAAACTCACCGGCGGCGTTTTGCCATCCGGTGCAGTGACAGGTTAGAAAGCAACAGAAACAACGCCATCATTAGGCTATGCCCTTCACGCTGAGCACTCTTTAGATTTGTTCTTTGAGCTTTTGGTTTACTGTGCCTAAAAGAACAACTAAACCTGTATTAGCTAGATCCACCTCGCCCTCGACATCAAATTTAATCTTCAATCTCATTAATTTCTCGCAGGTTTCTTTTATTTCGCAAAGTACGGAGTCAAGGTACTCTATGAGTGACCTTACGTGATTTTTATCAAGCTGGGTGAGGTCCTCCTTTTCAGGATCAGGGATTCTAATTTGCCAGTCTCCCAATTCCTTTTGAAACATAACCAGACAGAAGAGTGCATGTAGGAGCGAATTATAAGCTTTTTTCCCGCCATCAATCTTCTCCCAGAGTTCGTATGGATATTCTCGAAGTTTAAGGTAAAGAACATTCCTTATAACAGACTTGGGATAGGGAAGGTGTCTTTCATCGTAAATACATAGTGGACCCCGGCTAAAGAGTTCTTCCAGTACGATACCGTAGTCTTCGATAACCTTTGTAGTTTCAGCTTCGTCCAATGACGACATTCCTCTGAGACAGGTCAGTTATGCCCTGTGCTTTCATCGCTCGTGCTCAGCTCCCAGGGTGCGGGCATCGCGAACCCTCCGGGCCGCCGGAGCACGATGTTAGAAGGCCACGTTGCGCACCGACTCAACTACATTCGCATAGACGCTACGACGCGCATGGCACCTGATGATGCGGCGCGCGTCCGCGAGGTCTGATTCGTAAAAGGCGACTCCAGATAGTATCGGTTGTTCTGCCCTTAATGCTCCTTCCGGTGTTCGCGTCAAGCGAGCCTGCCACAAACCAGCCCCGCTGAAGCCCCTAAAACTTTGCGGTGGCTCGTCGGCACCCCCGTACCGAGCCTCGAAATCGAAGTAGTCGAAGTCTCCGACCGAGTATTCCCTCTCCACCCATCCTGCGCCACACTGCCCGTGGAAGACCATTACGCTTGCAAAGCCTCGATCCGGCCCGTGTTCAGCCGTGAGTTCACCGGCAAAGCCACAAAGTAGCCAGACGCCCTCGTTGAGCGCCGGTGGGTTACCGAGTACTCCCTCAAGATGGAGGGGCAAGTTGTAGAACGACTTCCACGTCCGAAGGGCGGCGACATCCACCTCCGACAGGAGCAACACGCCGAGGTCGGGTCCCTCAGAATCACAGTCTCCCTTTGCTATCAGCAGCCGTCGGACTGCCTCTCTTCTCAACGTAACCCGATGCAGCATTGGGTTGAACCTCGTCACGATGATAAGCCCTATCTCCGGCCCGTCCGGTAGGTGTCGAAGGACGTGATGTGCGGTGAGAATGCCGTATGTCCCATCAACTTGCACCAATGTCCCGGAGCCGCCGAGTTGGGCGCGCTCGCCCGCCTCGTTCTCTCGCAGCGCCACAAACCCGATCGCAAAGTCGGAAACCGTCCTCCCTGCGTCCTCGATCACATCTCGTGGGATCTGATGGAGGGGAATCCCATTCATGGAATCCATGGCCTTCTACTGAGTATGCTGGTCAGCATAATTCCAACTTCGTGCCAGCATTGCACTGGTTCCATTCCTCCAGCAACAGAGGTGATTCCCCATTGTTTGAGCGGAAAGAGTTGCAGTTGGAGAATCTAGGGTGGGACGGTGAAATCCTGAACCCTCGAAGGCTACCATTACCCTTACCGTCCCTCCGACCAGATCGGAAGTAATTTCCAGGCAAGCAGGATACAAGCTGTACTGTTGAGGTAAGGGGAGAATAAGCCTGGCCTAAGATGGCAGTCAAGGAAAAAGGGGGATGGCCTCAGCGCCCTCCTCGACTTCCGGATCAAGGCCTTCGATCAGCCGCGCAGCAAGAGTCTCGCTAGCAGCGTGGTGTTATTTCCCGCGTCCACCTGAGCACTTTAGCCGTCAAAGCTGCTCTCTAAGTCAGCTCGCACGACGCTTGGCAATCAATTCGCGAACTGCGGGCACCA
>DATEAK010000101.1:0-2830 GCA_035288405.1 bacterium
TCCAACCAGACCCAGTCCTCGTCTTTTAACCCCTTCTTCTTGGCCGTCTCCGTATGGATCTGGATCAAGTAAGCATAGGGATCCTGCTGGGCAATCTCGTCGAGCCAAGGGTTCTGCATCGTCAGGGAGTTCGTATGCATCACAGCCCGCCAGTAGAAGGTGTACATGTCGTACTCCGTGCCGTCATACTTATGGGTCGGGCACGGATACCAATCCGGCAGAGCCTTGAGCCGGGACCAGTCGAGCATGTCGCGGGAACCGAACTGTTCCATGACCTTGATCGCCTTGTCCCTGCCGACCGGGAAGAACTCGAAGTAAATCGGAACCCGGACATTCAAAAACCACTTCCAGTAAATCTCATCCACCTTCTTGGGCCAGGTAATGACCCCGTCTTTCTTGGCATACTCCAGCCCCTTGTCCGGGCCGAAACGGTCCCGGATCAGTCGGTCGCAGATATCGGTCCAGCTGTAATCCGCACCGGCCTTGAGCTTGTTTTCCTCGTCGAGATCCCCGCCGTAGCGGGTGGGAACGGCCGCATTCAGGGCCTCATAGTACTTGTCTGCGATGCCAAGCCTCTTGGCCAGCTCCAGCATAACCTCGTTAAAATCCCGGCGCTCGTACATGGGCTCGATGACCGGCTGGCGGATCTGCCAGCCCCAGTTCCCAAGTCCCTGGGGATGGCTAAAAATGGAGGGGAAGGTCACCGCCGGGGTGTAGCGCTCCAGGAAGCAGCAGTCGGGCAGGACAATATCCGCCACAGCGTCCGTGAACTCCGTGAGGTAAATATCGAAGGAGAATACGAACTGGAACTTCTTTAGGAAGTTCTCCGTGATGGCCTCGGCGTTGGAATTCGTCATGACCGAGTTGGAGCCGAAGTTGATGAGAATCTCAGGCCGGTAGGGGATCTTGAACTGCTGCCAAAGCTTCTCGTTGTCCGGGGAACAAATGGTGAAGCAGTTGTAAATAGAAGTCGGGAACATGTCATGGAGATCCAGGCGGGTGGGAGCCTTGGGCTCGTGAAGGGGATACGCCTTGTGATCGTAGACCCAGCCCTTGGCCACCATGAGGCCGTCATCATCGGCATACATGACGGTATTCGGTTTGCCTGTGTCCGGATATCCATGAGAGTTAGGAGGTCCTAAGCCCAGGGAACTTCCCACGGTGTCTGCCGCTCCCACGATGTGATTGAGAAGATCGATGGAGAGACAGGTCCAGCCCGAGTTCACGTGTCCCTGAGCACCGCGGAAAAAGATGGCTGCCACGGGACGATAGGGAATTTCCTTGCCGTCGATGACGATCTTGCTGCCGATGCGGGCTTCCTCAGCAAACTCCCTGGCCACCCGACGCAAGGTAGAAGCCGGTATTCCTGAGATCTTCTCCGCCTTCTCCGGAGGATAGTTCTTCACATGGTCCTTCAGGAGACGGAACGACGGAGTGCAAGTCTCACCATCCACTTTTACCGGCTCCAGGAGTTCGTAATCCACGATGCTGGGGTCATCAAAAGTCTTGGCCTTCCCCTCCACTCGGTCCCAAATCATGGGCTTGTTTGTCTTCGTATCCCGTTTGTAGAAGCCGTCTGCCTTGATCAGGTAAGGGCCGTTTGTCTTCAGCTTGATATAGTCGGCGTCGTAGATACCGAGCTCGTTCAAGATCACGTTGATCATGGACAGAGCAACGGCCCCATCGGTCCCCACCCGGATCGGAACCCACTCGTGGCCCTTAGCAGCCTGGGCGCTCAAGAAGGGGTCAAAAACTACCGTGCGGCACCCGCGCGCCCTGGCTTCGGCAGCCTGGAAGGCGTTCTCGACGGCCACGTGACCCGCCCCGTGTCCCTTGGAACAGCCGAAATTGAGGACGTAGTTGCAGTGCTGGAAGTCGGGGACGATGGACCAGGCTGCGTGCATAATCCCATTCATAAAGTGCGCCCCGTTGCCGCAGTGCACCCCGCCTCCGGAGACCCAGTAGTTTGTAAAACCGAAGGCTTTCATGAACCCGGTTACCGCAAAGCGGATCTCGCTGGTCTGCGTCGTCGTGGCCTGGAATAAGCAGGCCCGCGGGTCTTTCTTATATGTCTCGCGCAGCTTCTCAACGATGGTGTCCATCGCCTCTTCCCAGCTGATGCGCTGCCACTGGGGATCCTCCCCGATCCCTTTCTTGGGATTGCCCCGCTTCAGGGGATAGTTCACCCGATAAGGATCATAGAGCAGCATCGGGCTCGCTGCTCCTTTCGGGCAGATTCTCCCTTGGCCGGCGGCCGCCTTGGGATTCCCCTCCACTCGGACCACGACGCCATCGACCCGGTGGGCCCGGACGCCGCACTGGCAATAGCATTGTCCGCAGGAGGTCCCTATCCATACATCCTCTTTCACTGCGCTTTGTCCCTTCTGTAGTGCCATTCGATCACCTCGTTTGTTGAAGTTCCCGGAACTCTCCGGAAAACGATTCCCCGAACCTTACACCCTGAAGATTAGGCTATCTTCAATGGAAGGCTGCCCGGACAATGGCTGGATCCTCGACCGCTCTCGACTTTTACGGGGAAAGATCGCCATTTTCGCGGGACTGGGATTGGGACTCGGAAACAAACCGTCAAAAAGCGCCTGCAGAGCCAGGTTGGTCTCCCTCGGATCACGAGCGGTTTCTGCTTCCCTCCACCAGGATCGACCACCGGGGAAACATGCTGGTTGGACCGATCCAGAGCTGCAACAAACCATAGCAAGAGCCGCAAATTCCATAAATAAGGCGGTTACCTCATTTTGTTGATGAAATTTCCTCAAAGGCCTTAGAACCGCGTCAACAGATTGAAAAGTGGCAGCAGAGCACATCCCAGTCG
>DATEAK010000102.1:0-3388 GCA_035288405.1 bacterium
ACTTAGCCCCACACTGCCCGCAGAAGGAGAATGATTCCGGAATCCCCTTGGCGCCGCACTTGGGGCAGGTATGGACGTAGGGTCCCCAGAGAAACTCGCTCGACTTACCCTCTGCGGCCAAGCGGCGCACACCGAGGTAATCAGGCTGGCGCTTCTCGACGAAGGCCTTCATGCCCTCGTAAGGTTCGATGGCCATAAAGTGCAAGGAGAGCCAATCTTTGGCGTGACCGATCGTCTGGCTCCAGACGAAATCCTTCCAGAAGTTGACCTGCTGCTTGGTGTAGCGGGCGCATTCGGGGAATTTATTGATGAGCTTCTGGCACAGCTCGTCCACCGCCTTGTCCAGCTCGGCGTAAGGGACCACCCGGTTCACCAAGCCCCAGTCCAGAGCCTGCTGGGCCGTAATGGCATCGCAAGTAAACAGCATCTCCCGGGCCCGGCGATCCCCGATCACGATGGGCAAGAACTGGGACGCTCCCCCGCAAGCCACGCTGCCCACGCGAGTCCCCACTTGCCGGATCGTGGCGTGGTCGGCGCAAACCGCCAAGTCCGCCGACAGGTTCCATTCATTTCCCCCGCCGGCCACCATACCGTTGATCCGGGCAATCGTGGGCTTGCCGATGTTGCGGAAGGTATCGTGGGCCTGCACAAAGGCTCCCATCCACTTCCAATAATCCCGGGGTTTCTTCGTGAAGACGCTCTCATATTCCTTCACGTCACCACCGGTGCAGAACGCCTTGTCCCCGGCCCCCGTGAGGACCACGACAGCGACTCCGTCATCCCAGGAAGCATCCTGGAAAGCTTCCGTCATCTCGAACAGGGTAAGTGTGCTGTAGGCGTTGTAGGCCTCGGGCCGGTTGATCGTGACCCGAGCTACCCAGTCCTTCTTCTCGTAAATGATCTCCTTAAAATCAAAACTGTTGGCAGGACGCGGCTCAAAGTACCCCATTTCTTTCTCCTCTTCCCCTGCAAAGATTTACCTTCCCCCCTTCGTTTCCTCCACGACAACCAACTTAAGCGGAACGTTCCGCCAGCTTGAGAATTCTGCGAGCGTTTCCCTCAAGCACCTTTTCCCGCACCCCCTCTTTGAGCTCCAGTTCCTCAAAACCTTTCAACCAACGCTTCGGGTCGATGTAGGGATAATCGGAGCCGAAGACCATTTTGTCCGCAAGCAGCGTGTTCATGTAAGAGATGACCGCTTTGGGAATATACTTGGGGAGCCATCCCGACAAATCGATATAGAGGTTTGCCTTATGCAGGCAGCTCGCCAGCAGCTCGTTTTCCCAAGGCCAACCGTTATGAGCTGCAATGATCGTAACCTCGGGAAAATCGGCGGCTACATCATCCAGGTAGATAGGCCGTGCATATTTCAATTTGATCCCCATCCCTCCGGCCTTGCCCATCCCCAGTCCCGTGAAACCACAATGAAAGAGAATGGGGATATCGAGATCGATGCACTTCTCGTACAGCGGGTAGACCATCGGATCGTTGGGGAAAAAATCCTGAATCGGCGGGTGGAGTTTGAGCCCTTTGAGACCCAGATCGTCGACGGCCCGCTCCAGCTCCGCCAGCGCGGCCTTTCCCTTCCAGGGATCAACGCTGGCAAAACCGATAAGACGGTCCGGATATTCCGCTACGAGAGCAGCAATGTGGTCGTTCGGCACGGGTGGAAGGCCTGTTGCGGACTCCGCGTCCCAGCCAAAAATCACCCCGAGGGCCACGCCGGCCCCGTCCATATCCTTCACAACCCCGTCGATCTCCTTTACCGGGTGATTCACTTTGAAGAACTCATCGATGGCCTTCAGGTAGTCTCCCCCGCAGTCCATGAAGAGATCTGTGGAGGGGTGCATGTGGATGTCGATGGGACGGATGGCAGCCATGGGAAATCTCCTCTCTCCTATTTCTTTCCGGAGCCCAGCAGGTTTCGGGCGATGATGATACGCTGGATAAAATTCGTCCCTTCGTAGATTTCAAAGCCCTTGATGTCCCGATAGTAGCGCTCGACGGGATAGAGATTTGTGTAGCCGTAGCTGCCGTGCAGAAATACTGCTTTGGAAGCGGCTCGGGAAGCTGCCTCTGTTGCATAGAGCTTGGCGGCGGAGGTTTCCGTCGTGGTCCTCACCCCGGCATCCTTGAGTGCGGCCGCCTTATAAGTCAGTAAACGAGCAGCCTCGGTCTCCACGAACATGTCGGCCATAGCCTGTTGTACCATCTGAAAATCGGCAAGTCGCTGGCCGAACTGCTGGCGTTTCGTTAGGAACTCAACGCAGGCATCAATGCATGCCTGGGCAACACCTACAGCCCCAGCCGCCACTCCGAGTCTGCCGTGGTCCAAAGCCCCCATAGCCACTTTGAACCCCTCTCCTTCCTTACCTAAAAGCGCGCTCTTATGGACCCGGCAGTTCTGCAGCCGGATCACCGCATGATCCGAGGCCCTGTGCCCTAACTCTTGACCTTCCATCTTCTCCCGATGAAAGCCCGCAGTGGCGGTCTCCACAATGAAAGCGGTCACCCCCTTGTGCTTGAGTGCGCGGTCGACGCTGGCAAAAACCAGAGCTACATCCGCGATGTTGCCGTTGGAGATCCAGATCTTGGTTCCGTTGAGAAGATAGTGATCTCCGTCGCGGGTCGCCGTGGATTCCATATTCCCCACGTCCGATCCGGCATTGGGCTCCGTAAGCGCGTAGCAACCGGTGATCTCGCCGCGAGCCAGTCTGGGCAGCAGCGCCCTCTTTTGTTCCTCCGTGCCCCAATCCTTGATGCACATGGAGACGAGCCCCAGGTGCACTGCGATAAACCCCCGGGTCGAAGAACAGGCCCGACCGATTTCCTCATAGGCAATCGCTGTGCTCACGTAGTCCCACCCTTGGCCCCCGTATTCCTTGGGGAGGGGTCCGCCCAGGATTCCAAGTTCGGCCATGCGGTGGATGATCTCCCGGGGCATGGCTCTCGCTTCATCCCACTGCCGGGCGTAAGGAGCCACTTCATTCTGGGCAAAGGCGCGAATCCTGGTCTGCAATTCTTGTTGAGCCGGACTCAATTGAAAATCCATGACCGCTCACCCCTTAAGCGCGCGCAACCGCTCGCTCAGTTTAGGAAGAATCTTGTAGAGGTCTCCGATGATGCCGTAATCGGCATACTTGAAGATGGGAGCATCCTTGCTCGAGTTGATGGCGACGATGACCTTGGCTCCTTGAATCGCCACGCTGTGCTGGATCTGCCCGGAAAGCCCTACGGCAAAATAGATATCCGGTTTTACCCGTTTTCCCGACAACCCGATCATCCGATTCTCGGGAAGCCACTGCAGATCCGTGGCCACTGGACGGGTGCAGCCCAGTTCTGCTTGAGCGCTGCGGGCCAGATCTTCGACCAGGGAGAGATCCTCCTT
>DATEAK010000103.1:0-4922 GCA_035288405.1 bacterium
CCCCTGCTCATCGACAGCGGGTGCGCCCGCCGCGCCCTCCCCAACCTTCCGCTGCCCGCGCCATTTCGACACATGGAAGACGCGGAGGCCCAGATCAGCAAAGCCGTACAATATCACCAGAACCTCTTCGGGAAACCGCCGCGGGGGTTCTGGCCTTCGGAAGGCTCCGTGAGTCCGGAGCTGATCCCCATCCTGGCCGATGCGGGACTCCAATGGACCGCGACCGACGAGGAGATTCTCATCCACTCCTTGGGAGCGGGAAGGTACCGGGCCGAGGCTCTCTACCAGCCCTACCGGATCAACCTGCAAGGGAAAGAGATGAACATCATCTTCCGGGATAAAACCTTGTCGAACCTCATCAGCTTCAGTTACTCCCGGCGTTCCTCCCGGGATGCGGCCGCAGATCTGCGCAATCATCTCCAGGGAATTGAGAGTCGCACGGGCTCCGCCGGGCGTCCCGCCTTGTGCGCCATCATCCTCGATGGTGAAAACCCCTGGGAGTATTACCCCGGAGGAGGAGAAGAATTTCTCCGTCTAACCTATGGCTCGTTTTCCGGCAACCTGAGGACCACTACGGTGAGTGCTTACCTGGACCAGTATCCGGCACAGGAAAGCCTCCCTCAACTGTACACGGGTTCCTGGATCAACCATAATTTCGATATCTGGATCGGCGACAAGGAAGAAAACACTGCATGGGAGCTGCTGTCGCGAGCTCGCCAGGATCTCAGTGCTCGCCAGCCGGCCTCGGGAGACGGCCAGTTCGATGAAGCGTGGGAAGCGATCTACCGGGCCGAAGGGAGCGATTGGTTTTGGTGGTTTGGGGACGACTTCGATTCCGAGCAAAAACCCGAATTCGACCGGATCTTCCGCCTGCACCTGCAAAACGCCTATCGGCTCTCCGGCGCCGAGGTTCCCGCGGAGTTCTTAACTCCCGTACGACAGCGGGAAGCCGCCGCCTGGGAACGGGGTCAAAGCGGTTTCATATCCCCCGACATCAGCGGTAGCTTGTCCCATTTTTACGAATGGCAAGGGGCGGTCCACTTCAATCCGGCCACGGCCTCGGGAACCATGGTCACGGGTTCTCTGTCCGTCAACGAGATTCATTACGGCCAGGACCGGGAAAACTTCTATCTCCGGTTCGACCCCCATTTTCCGTTTGACTCGAAGCATAACCAGGGTCTCACATTGAAGCTGAGATTCTTAAGTCCCGCCGGATACTCCGTGTCGATCCCCCTGGATAGTTCAGAACCCAAGAGCTATACGCTGTACCGACAGAAGAGTGGAGAACAAAAAGAAGCTGTAGGAACTCCATCGCTTCTCCATCTGGGCGAGATTGGCGAGATGGCTATACCTTTGGAATTCCTCCAGGTCCGGATCGGCGAGACACTGCGTTTCGTCATCCAGATCCGGCAGGGCTCCGCCCTCTTGGAAACCTTCCCCTTCCAGGGCGTATTCTCGTTGCTCCTACAACCCGAGAACGAGAGAATTTGGTGGGGTGTCTAATGTCAACGGTCCGCCTTCTCCTCTCGATCCACTGTCATCAACCCGTGGGAAACTTCCCTGAGGTTTTCGAGAAAGCCTACCGGGAATGTTACGAGCCTTTCCTGGCGACGGTCATAGAGCACCCCGGAGTTCTCATGACCCTTCATTACAGCGGCCCCCTTCTGGAATGGCTGGAAGAGCATCAACCCGAATACCTGGACAACATAAAGACCCTGGTCGAGCGCGGGCAAGTGGAAATCATGGGAGGAGGCTTCTACGAGCCCTTGCTGCCCACGATCCCCGAAGAGGACGCAGTGGGTCAGATTGAAATGATGAAAGAGTATATTGAGCGCCGCTTCGGCTATACTCCCAGGGGAATCTGGCTGGCCGAGCGTGTCTGGGATCCGGATCTCCCCCGCATCCTGCACCGTGCAGGAGTACACTACACACTCTTGGACGACACCCATTTCCTGTACGGCGGGCTCAATCACTCACAGATCACGGGTTCCTACATCACCGAACGGCTCGGAAGCACGCTGTCCGTGTTTCCCATATCGAAAAAGCTGCGCTACTCGATTCCCTTTAAACCAGTCGATGAGGTGATCGCCACACTGCGCCAGTTTTCCGAGACAAATCCGGGAGATGGCTTTACCTACGGGGACGACGGAGAAAAGTTCGGACTGTGGCCGGGCACGTACGACTGGGTTCACAAGCAGAGGTGGCTACACAATTTCTTTAGCGCGCTGGAAAATAACGCAGACTGGCTCAAGCTCGACCATTTCTCGACGTTCCTGGAAGAACACAAGCCCCGGGGGCGCATCTACCTGCCACCCGCCTCTTATGAGGAAATGATGGAATGGGCCCTGCCGGTCGAAAGCTCCCGGAGATTCAAGGAAATCCTGGAGACGGTAAGACGCTGGGAAAAGAGTGAGCTTTATCTCCCCTTTTTGAGGGGAGGGCAGTGGGAAAACTTTCTGGTCAAATATCCCGAGAGTAATCAAATCCACAAGAAGATGCTCTATGTGAGCCGCAAGGTCTCGCAGGCCGCGGCCACCCGCGGTGCGGACCCGGAACTGCAGGAAGCCCGCCGCCACCTGTGGAAAGGCCAGTGTAATTGCGCTTACTGGCACGGCCTGTTCGGCGGTCTTTACCTCAATTACCTGCGCCACGCTCTGTACGCCAACCTGCTGGCCGCCGAGCAACTCCTGGATCGATTGGAGCATGGGGACGGTTCCTGGGTGGAAGGAGAACAACTCGACTTCGACCGGGATGGGCAGGAGGAGATCCTGTTGCGGAGTCCTCACTTGAACCTCTACGTGGACCCGGAGCGAGGAGGCTCCGTGTGGGAGCTGGACTATAAGCCCGCACACTTCAACCTTTCCAACGTTCTGGACCGCCGTGAAGAGGCCTACCATACGGAGGTCAAAAATGCAGTGCATGGACAGCAGCAGGATTTGTGGCAGCGCCCGACCACGATTCACGAGCAAGCGCACGTAAAAGAAGACGGAATCGAGAGCCTGCTTGTTTACGACTGCTACCCCCGCCGTTCTTTCCTGGATCATTTCTTCTCCGAGGAGACCACACTGCAAGATTTCAGCCGCAGCGCCTACCGCGAGTGGGGAGATTTTCTGAACCAGCCTTATGATGTAACGGGGCTCACGAGATCCCCTGCAGGGGAAACCATCCGGCTGGACCTGCAGCGGCAGGGGACTCTCTTGCCCCTGGATCAGGGAATCCCCCTGGGAATCACAAAGTCCATGGAGATGAGCGGCGGCGAGACCCGGATTCGGACCTTCCATCGGCTCTCCAGCGGCCGACCACGTCCCCCCCGGGTCCGTTTCGGCTGCGAGTTTAATTTCACTCTCCTGGCCGGAAACGATCCCAAGCGCTATTTCCGAATCCCCGGGGTCCCTGCCGAGGGCAGCCAGATGGAAAGTCGCGGAGAAGTTTGCAATGTGAGGGAACTGTTCCTCGTAGATGAATGGGCGGAGTTTGCTCTTGCACTCTATTTCAGCCGGCCTTGCACCTTATGGAGGTTTCCCCTGGAAACCGTCTCCCAGGCGGAAGATGGTTTTCAGAAGACGTACCAGGGTTCCGTTCTTCTCCCCTGGTGGCTCCTCAATCTGGAAGAAGAGAGTCACTGGGATTTGGAGATCCGCATCGAGATCAAAACGATAAAGGAATGGCAAAATGACCGGCGTTTTTCTCGCCCGTTTTAGGACTGCGGTTCTCGCAGTCCTTCTAACTCTTGTATCCACTTGGACCCCTATTGAGACCCCGAGCATTCACGCCCAGGACAGGTCCTCCGGCCCCGCCGCTAAGGCGGATCGCGTCGAAGCGCGAACGATTGCTCCGGATGGATCCAAGGCGATGGCAACTCCCTCCCCCTTTCAGGCAGGCGAGGAGTTAACCTTCGACCTTACCTGGGCCGGGATCAAGGGGGGAACGGCGAAGATGGCCGTATCCGAGAAGACGATCTGGGCGGGTTTTCCGGTTTATCACATGGTCACAACAGCCGAGTCGGCTCCTGCGGTCTCGGTCTTCTACCGGGTCGAGGACAAGGTCGAAAGCTTCATGGATGTAAATGGCCTTTTCCCGCTTTACTTCAAGTCCCAGCAACAGGAGGGAAAATACCGGGGTCTCAAGCATATCTTCTTCGATCCCCAGGCAGGTAAGGCCACTTTCCGCAAGAACCAGGAGCCGACGGAAGTCTTTGTCGTCCCTTCGGGAGTTCAGGATTCCCTTTCCTCCTTTTATTATCTGAGGACGCTCCTCTTGAAGCCAGACACACCTGTAGTGATCACAATGTTTGATAACAAGAAGACAGTGCAGGTCGATGTCCGGATCCTGGGCAGAGAAAAGGTAAATACCCTTTGGGGATCGGTCGAGACCCTCAAGGTGAAGCCCACTCTGAGAACCGAGGGGATCTTCAGGCGCAAGGGAGACATCCTCATATGGCTCACCGATGATTTTCAGAAGCTCCCTGTGAAGATGGAAACCAAAATTCCCATCGGCTCTATCGTCGCTACCTTGGTCGATATTCGCGGCGCGAACCCGCCCACCCCCTCACCGTAGAACTGGACGAGCTAGATGAGCCTCTCCAAACATGGCTGAAAGTGACTTGCTCTGACGCGGCACCACGATAAAAAAACACATCCATCCTGCGCACGCCACGCTGCACCACCTTGCCTCGTTCTCTCAATGTGCTTTAGAACCTACGTCCCCTATTTTAGACCTCCAGCGAGCATCCAAAGTCTCTGGCGCTAAGAAACGTATCGAGGAGCCAAGACTTCTTCTCGCCGTTCGGATACTCAACATCAGCATGGTGCTTCATGCACTAAGGCTACCACAAGCCGTTGAAGGGAAAGGAAGGGATGGTGTGCGTTCAGGACGACGCCTAACGCTCGGGCGTAACCGGGCGCCGACGCGCATGAGCCACT
>DATEAK010000104.1:0-3302 GCA_035288405.1 bacterium
CAGACCAGAAGGGGAGAAGGTCATGATGGTGTGGCAGTAAGGAGTTTCCCGATTGCCCGAGCGGGAGAATAAAGCAGGATTCATCGGTCGGAGAGAGGTCAATGATCTGACGGTAACTGGCCCCCGCTTTCTGTGCGTAAGGGGAAGCAAACGAGTAGTAGCCGCTGTTCACCGTGAGCCCGCAGCCGCCACCGGGCAGAGGTCCCTCGTTTAAAAGGCTCCCCAGCACTGGATTTTCGCCCAAAGGGTGGCGAAAAAGAAGCCGGTGAATTTTCCCCCATGACCTGACCCACACCCCGGTGCCGAGCAGAGAAAGTTCTTTCCGCGCGCAGCGGAAGGCCTGCAGTAATTCTCGGTCCCAATCTTTTCCCTCCCACCAAGGGGATTTCGGCTGCCGAAGCAAGTGTTCCACAAACAATGCGGGTAAATTCCAGTTCTCCGTGTAATGGCATGGCAGCAGTTCTCCCGGGATGGCGGAGAACGCGCGCTCCAGAATCTTTTGGCAGAAAACGTGAAACAGAGCCGCTTCACGGCTGCTTGAAGAAGAATCCCCCGGCCAGTGGAGCAGCGCCGAAAGGGCATTGCGCTCAGGCATGGAGAGATCGTTTTGAACACGGTTCCCCCAGGGCTGTAGCACCTGAGAGATCAAGTCTCGAGCCTGAAGGCAGAAGGTGTCGCTCTGGATTGCGCGGAACGTTTCCGTACTGGCCGGCCTTAGGGCCTGGAGGAGTTCCCGGATTCTCCGGTATCGAAAGGAGGGCTCCCAGTAGGCCGAGATGTAATCGGGGAAACCTTCGCAGCTTTCCTTGCTGTTGGCGGATACCAGGATTCCATCGGATGGGTTGAGACGGTGCGGGAGTTTTTCATAAGGGAGGTAGCCCGTCCACTCAAAATCCTCCGTCCATCCCGGCAGGAGAGTTGTCCCATGGCCACGGGCGCGGATGGGAATTTTGCCCACGACTTGGCTGCCGATGTTTCCCTCCGTATCCGCGTACACGATGTTCAGTGCCGGGCCGGCAAATTCTCTCCAGGCGTCAATAAACTCTCGACAGTTTCGGGCCCGGTTGGAGAGCATGATGGCTAGCGGTTCCCGAGAAGGTTCTTCCGCCGTCCAGCGCAAGGTGACAGCCATTGGTGCTTGCCCTGCACTTGCTGGAAGATCGGACAGCACAGGACCGTGCCTTCCCCGGCGGACGTATTTGAGAACCGCGGGCTTGCCCCGGATGCCGATTACCTCGGGCGTGATTTCGAAGCGCTCCCAGTGATCGCCGACCCGGTAAAGATCGGCGCGCAGCGGGTGAAGGCGTTCCAGGTACAGATCGGCGTCGTGGGCCATTAGATTCGTGACCCCCCAGGCGATCGTCCGGTTGCGCCCGACGATAACTCCAGGGCCTCCGGGCAAAGTCGCTCCCATCACATCGATTCCTCCCCCTTTCAGGTGGGCCAGATACCATGTGGAAGGAGAGCCCAGGGGGAGGTGTGGATCACAGGCCAGAAGCGGGTAGCCCGTACGAGTGTGGACTCCGCTTACTGCCCAGGCGTTGCTGCCGGAAGCTCCACTACCCATGAGGTTCGCCACTGCGCGGGAAAGGGCCAGGGGATCCTCCAGGTCCTTGCGGAGAACCTGAGAACCTCCCTCTTCCTCCCAAGGGCCAAGGGCTTGGAGCATCTCCAATTTTCGCGGTGCCGTGGGGAGTTTTTCGGCAATCAGAGATAGAGCTAAGATGACCCTCCAGGAAAGGCTCAGCAGTTGCGCCATTCCTTTTTGAAGTAGGAGGATATCCAGGGGAGTCCAGGGGTCGGGAGAATAACCCAGGAGCCGAAATTCGAGGGGGAGTGATCTGTGCTGGATTTCCAGCGAGCGATTGACTCCCTGGCAGTACGATTCCAAAAGTCGGGTTACTTCCGGGGCAAGAATGGCAAGGGATGCTTCTGCCGCGCGGCGCAGGCCCAGTGTCCGCATGAAGAAGTCCAGATCCAGCACCCCTTTATCCGAGAACCGGATCGAGGTCAGCTGCCAGTCGAGGGGACGATCTCCTAAAATTTCCGCCAGCCGGCCGCTGTTGATGCGCCTGAGATAATCCATCTGCCAGAGTCGCTCGCCGGCATGCAAGAATCCCAGTCCGAAATAAAGATCGGATTCGCTTTGCGCAAAAACATGAGGAATTCCGTGGGGGTCCCAGGTAATCGAGATCTCAGAGATCGGGCCTTCCAAAGCAAGTCGGCCTTCGTGAGGGAGGCGATACGGTTTCCAGATCCTTGAGGCAGTTCCACGGAGGAGCCGGCGCGTTAAATTCCACTTTGTCGCAGACGGCAGTGCCATTGAGCTTGCCTCATACACCGGAGGACGTTGAGAAACTATCATAGTCGACTTGCTTTGCTTTTGACAATCCCGCGGAAACAGAGGCCAGATCTGTCTCTTGTCCGCGCTCCGTTTATGTCTGAGAAGCTGTAGACGAGTAAATCGGCACCTGTCCCCGTTGACAAAGGGAACAGGGGTCCCTACACTGATTGTGCTGAAGAGGACACTTACTCCTGTCGAGGTGCAACCCGGATGCCTGGTCGGATCTCATTATATACGTTGGGCTGCCGCCTGAATCAGGCGGAGACGGCTCTCATTGGACGCAGCTTTGAGGAAAAGGGGTACACCCTGGTCCCCTTTGAGGAGCCGGCCGAACTGTGCGTGATTAATACCTGCTCGGTCACCGAATCGGCCGAGGCGAAGTGCCGCAATTTAGTCCGCAGTCTTCTGCGCCGATCCCCTCAGACCTTTGTGGCTCTCACGGGATGCTACGCGCAAATCGGAGTGGAGAAGCTCAAGCAAATTCGCGGCCTGGACCTCATTGCCGGCAACGAGTTCAAGATGAAAATTGCCAACTATATTTCTTCAACGGAAAAACTTGCCGAGCCGGTCGTCCTCCACACCCCGAAGATGAGTACCGGGGAGTTCACTCTGGATTTCATCGGGGACTTCACCGAGCGCACCCGGGCGAACATCAAGGTTCAAGACGGCTGCAATTTCTTTTGCTCTTTTTGTATTATCCCCTATACGAGAGGGCGGGAGCGCAGCCGGAAGTTTGAGGATATCGTGCGGGAAGCCCGGCACCTGGCGGAAAGAGGTTATAAAGAAGTCGTCCTCACCGGGGTCAATATGGGGCGCTACGAGAACGAAGGGAAGCGCCTTGTGGACGTGCTGAGATCTCTGGAAGAAGTGGAAGGGATTGCGCGGATTCGCCTGCTTCCATCGAGCCTACGACGATTGACGATGAGTTCATCGCGGCTCTGGGAAGTTCCGAAAAGAT
>DATEAK010000105.1:0-3475 GCA_035288405.1 bacterium
TCTTCGGCGCCCGCCTTGTAGAGCGCATCCACCGTGATCCGCGTGAGTTCCATATCGGTGATTCCCGGTTTCATTTCCTGCCAGATCCGGTACCAGGCCGCCTCGCAGATGGCCGCCACGGTTTTCAGACAGTTGATCTCATCCACGGTCTTCGTCGCACGGGCCTCGAGCATCATGGGCCAGAAGTCCACCGTGTTGATCCCCAGCGCATTCAGGGATTCCCGAGCCACGCCGTCCATGGACAGCAGCCCCAATTTCTCCCCCGCCAGGCCTCTCTCCTTCAACTCCTTGTGGATATCAGCGGCAAACAGTTTGGCCTCTTCCTGGGTCACTTCGGGTCCGCCGATGCCTCCCAGCCAAGCTCGCGCCACCTTCCAGTGTTTGATCCACGGCGCATCGGCAGGCATCTGCTTATGCCAACCCGCGTGCGCAAAGACCACCGGATCATGCTCGGCGAAGAACAGAACATACCAGAGCTGGGGCATGAACTCGGGACCCCTGAGACCCGTGAGGTAGCGGGTGTTATCGGTACGCGTCGCCAGGAGGGCAGGAATGCCATACTTGCGCATGACCTTGCGGGCGCGCTCGGCCCTCTCCTCCCGCATTCGGATTACATTGATCCGCTCTTGCCAATCCGCCGTCGCCGTGCCGAAGGTAAGCTTCGGCGCCATTGTTACCATGGTTGTCCCTCCTCCAAAAAGAGAGCTTTGCCTTCGCGTGGCCCCAGAGGCTTGATCAACTCCTTGACCAGAGCGGAGAGAGGCACGGGAACTCCGGCCGCCTCTGAAACGCTCAACACCCCGGAGAGATCTTTCTGATGCCACCATTTGACCTGCTTGCAGTTGCGTTCCCACTCGCGCAGCGCCCAGTTATCTGCGCTGCTGATCATCAGAGCCTGGCGCAACACATTGGGATCCACCCCAAGGGACCGGCCCAGGCTGAGACCTTCATAGCTGGCCATGAAGCAGGCCCACAAGAGAAGATTGTTGACCATCTTCCCTACCTGGCCCGCACCCACATCTCCCAAACGACAGACATCCGTAGCGAAGGCACCGAGAATCGGGCGGCAGCGCTCGATCACCCGGCTGTCTCCGCCAACCATGAGAAGAAGGTTCCCCTCCTCGGCCGCCAGGGCTCCGCGCACCATCGGAGCATCGATCACCTCAATGGAGCGCTTTCGCGCTCCGGCCGCGACTTCCCGGCAGGTCTCCGGGCTCACCGTGCTCATGATCGCGATCACCGCTCCCTCTTTTGCCTTCTCCACAATCCCCTTGGGCCCCAGACACACTTCTTTCACCTGGGCGTCGTCGATAACGATCACCAGGTTCAGCTCGCTTTTCTCTCCGACTTCCGCGGGGTCCCGGGCCACACGAGCCCCCTTGGATTCCAGAGCACGGGCCAACTCCTCCTTGACGTCATACACCGTAACCTGATGATTCTTGGACAGGAGATGCCGGGAAATCGGATTCCCCATGGCTCCCAGACCGATAACACCAACAGTTGCCATACGTTTCCCTCTCTTTCCCTCTCAATCGGCCGTCTGGCCTCCATCCACTGGAATCGCTGCCCCGGTCACATAAGAAGCCTCATCCGAAGCCAGGAACAAGACCATGGCTGCTATTTCTTCGGGACGTGCCATTCTCCCCATGGGGACCATGGCTTCCATTTCCTTAATGCTGATCGTTCCTTGATCAGAGTAGCGCTGAAGCCTCGGCGTCAAAGTCGGCCCCGGACAAACGCAATTCACCCGGATCCCCTGCCGGGCGTATTCTACAGCCAACTGCCGGCTCAGCGCAATGACCCCTCCCTTGGAGGCGCTGTAGGCAGGTGTGCGGGGAGTGCCGATGAGCCCGAAGCTCGATGCCGTGTTGATGATCGACCCGCCGCCACCTTCGATCATGACGGAAATGCAATGCTTGGCTCCCAGAAACACCCCGCGCAGATTCAAACTCAAAATTCGTTCCCACTCCTCGACGCTGAATTCCGTGATCGGCTTCATAAGGTTCGTTCCTGCGTTGCCGAACAAAACATCCGGGCGGCCGAACTGGGTCCGGGTGAATTCCATAATCCGCTGCCATTCCGCTTCGGAAGTTACATCCGCATTCAGGAAGCGTAACGCGCCCCCGGCCGACTTCTCCGTCTCTTTGCCCGCATCCTGATCCACATCGACGATCACGACACGAGCTCCCTCTTGGAGGAAGCGCAAAGCTGTGGCCTTGCCGATCCCCGAAGCCCCACCCGTGATAATCGCTACCTTGTCCTTGAGCCTCATGTTTTCTCCTCACTGCTTCGCAGCCACCGCAGGCTATACCTTCTTTACAGTAGCTGCTTGCCGGCCTTTTCTGCCGATTTTCTCAGTCGAGCTTAAGCTGAGTATCCCATATAGGCTCGTCGGGACTCGCAGAGGGGCAGAACACCTCCACATCGAGCAGTGTCCCGCATCCCGGACACAAATATTCCCGGTAAAGAGCCTGGTAAGGATCCCCAGAGACGAGAGGCGCCCCGATGAAATCCTGCAGGTCATGGTCGCGGCGCAGAGCGCGGAGTTTGTAGTTCTCTCCGGCTCCCCCCAGCACACACCCGCAGGTCAGGCAGCGGACCCAGCGTCGCCCCTGCTTTTCGGCCACCTCCAGATACTCGTGAACCCGGCACACCGTTTTCCACCCTGCCGGAGATTGCAGATCCGGCGGGAATGGTTGAGAGGCCGTCTCCGTCCCAACGGGCTTGGCCATTTGCAGCCTCTTCTTTCTCAGAGACTGGCGCCGTTCCGCGGTAGCGGCTGGATCCACCGTTCCGTCGTTGTCCCGGAGAACCACACCATAAATTTCGGACGCCACCCGAGGCGAGACGGCCCCTTCCTGCAAATCCCTCTGGACCAAGGCCGGGTCTCTGTCCAAAGGGTCTCCGTACCCGCTCCCTACCGGAACCGAATTGATCAGCAGGTCAAACTCCGCCAGATGAGGCCGTGCGAACTCACTCTTTTCCGGAACGAACACTTCGCCCCATTCGGGAGGAAGCTCTGCAAGTCTGGAGGGGTACCACCTCTTTTCTTTCATCTTTTCCAGAGCCCCTTTGCTCCGGATAATGCGACCTTCGGGTGAATACCCTGCCGGATACCCCCCGAACAACCCGAAGCCTCCGGGGATCCCGTCGTAGGGCTTGAGGTCCACGGTGAAATCCTGGCTCTTGTAAACCATCATGAAGCGCTCCATCCCCATCCCGCCCCGGTATTTGCCGAAACCTCCGCTGTCCTGTTGGTGGTTTCGTCCCAGGTAGACGAGCGGGTAGTTCATCTCGATATTCTCGATGTCCGAGATTCCCACCGTGGGATTGTTCATGTGCCCCCCGGTGTTGACTCCGTCCCGGTAGGGAGCCGCTCCAAAGCCGCTGGCATGCAAGTCGTAGAGCCCTTGAGGAACCTGAATGCCGTGCTGGTTCTTGCCTCCATAAAAGTGCCCCGGCCCTCCCATACCGC
>DATEAK010000106.1:0-7580 GCA_035288405.1 bacterium
TGATCCGATCAAATCGCCGAACGATCCCAGCAAAGTTTGCTATGTGATATACGTTGATGAGAGCCAGGAGGCGCCACATTTCCTGAACTCCCGCAGGGGGGTGTATGTACGAACCGATGAGTTTAGCCAGCGGTTCGAACCAAAACTCGCGACCTTCAACGAAATTCAACACCTCGCCAATAGACGTAGCCTCGCTGAGGAGCAAAGAAAACACCTGCTTCGCCGATCATATGAAAGATTCAATGAGTTTGTCCGGCTTTTCTACCCCTCCTACAAGAAAACAACGCAACCAATAGGTGCTACTTTGAAAATAGTTATTTCTCCCGTCTATCCTGTTCGCCCTCTCATCCAGCATGATAAGCTTCAATCCCTGATGAGGGATATTTCGGTTCAGCAACGACGGGTGGAATTTCCATCGTCACACCTCGATCGTTCATGTCAACACGAGAGCATAATTATCCTGGATACAAGAGGTCGGTTCGAGTTTATTGAAGCGAACATCTGGGGCCAGTTCTGTTATGCAAGAGAGGTCGAGGGGCAGGGAAATGTCGGGAATTACGTCCACGTTCAGCAGTTGGTGGGAGCACTTCTCCTCTATCTGGAACATGCCCGAAAAATGCTCTTGGAGGTTGGGTTTAACGGAAACCTCAGGTTCGCAGTTGCACTTGAACATATCCTCAAACGCCCTTTTTACGTGATGGGTTATGCTGGGGAAATAGAGAAGTGCGGTTGTTCTATACTCGATGATGAAATCGCCTTTCAGCAAGACTGCAGCAGCGAAGAGTTTCGTAGCTCCAGAGACAGGATAGCGGTGGAATTGCTGCGTACAATCTTTTATGCAGTCAACTGGCCGGAAGGAGTAGCAGATGAAGCGTCAATCGCTGGAATTCTAGAAATGGGCTACAAGTTTAATTTATGGAAGCCCACCAAGTAGAAGATTGGCTGAGCGCTGATAGCTGACGGCTGAAAGCTCTCCATCATTTCCCCTTGCCAAGCAGGACCCGGCTGTCGCCCACCCTCATGGTGAGACGGCGATTGTCAAAATATTCGAGAAGAGGAATGGCGTGCTTGCGGGAGATGTTCAGGAGATCGCGGAACCGGGCCGCGGTGATTTCCCGGTGCTCTTTCAGATAAGCGAGCAGAGCCTCTTCGGCTCTCTGCAGCGCTTCGCTGTGAAAGACAATCTGTTCTTTGACGCGGACCAGACGTTTCTCGTTGACGAGAACGTTGATAAGTTCTCGTTGCCGAGGATGCTTGAGCCCCAGGGTCTGATAGACCTCCTCGAGATTTGGAGGTTGCACCCCTCCTTTTCGAAATGCCTCCTCGATCCGCTCTTTGACTTGCTGCATGTCGTCGGCCAGGGTCACCTGGTGTGAGGGGCACCGGATGATTTCCCTCTCCACCACCAACTTTTTCTCTTTCACGAGCGCGTCTAGAAACCAGAGGAAGACCCGGTCCTCCAACTGTGGAAACCGGGTGCGCAGCTCTCCTTTGGGAATTCCCGGTTTCAGCGGAGCTTGACGGTGATAGTGCTCGACCCGGGCGAGGATTTGCACAGAGATTGTGTCGTAAACACTACTCTCCAGAACGCGCTTCCCTGCCTCTTCCAGAACCCGAATTTCTTTCTTGGACTGAAGCTCCTCAAGGAGGGACTGGAGTTCGGGTCCATAAAACGGGGTCCGGGCTCCGATTTCCACCGGGGTAAGACCGTTGGGTCCTCCCTGCTTCAGATAGATCCGCAGACGCTCCTCATCGCTCCCGGCCCGCAGAATCTCCAACTCGCTTAAGAGATCCGGAGAGGAACGCCGCCTCCGTCCTGAGCCCAGGGCCAGGATCTCTCCGCCGCCGATAGTTTCCACGGGGGAAAAACTTCGGATCACGTAACGATCCCTTGCACGAGCGACAGTCTGACCCTCCAGATGAATCCGCATGAAGGCTTCGGACCCAGGCGCCAGTTCGCTCGCGTCGAGCAATACCATGCGGGCAATCAACTCGCTGGTCCCCAGGTGAAAGCGGACCCTGCTGCGGTTTTTCAGCGGACGCGGACTGCTGCTAAGGAGAGAAAAGCGAGCTTCCAAGACGGAAGCGGGAATCATCGAGCCAGGGCTCACCAAGACATCTCCCCTCTCCAACTGCTCTTTCTCAATTCCCTGCAGGTTCACGGCGACTCGCTGTCCAGCGGAAGCCACCTCCACGGACTGGTTGTGGACTTGCAGTCCACGGATCTTGGCTTGAATCCCCTTCGGCAAAACTTCCACGGCTTCCCCAAGTCTTAGAGACCCTGCCGTCATGGTTCCCGTAAGGATCGTTCCAAAGCCCTTCATGGTGAAGACCCGATCGATGGGAAGACGGCAAGGCCCCGCCGTCGCTCTTTCCTGGACCTTGGCTGCAATCCGGGCCAGCTCGACTTTCAGATCCTCAAGCCCCTGTCCTGTTTTGGACGACACCGGCACAATCGGCTTACCCGCCAGGAACGTTTTCTCCATGAAGGAGGCCACGTCCTCTTGGACCAGGTGGAGCCAGCTTTCTTCCACCATGTCGATTTTCGTCAGAGCCACCAGCCCGTCCTTGATCCGCAAGAGCTCACAAATCGCCAGATGCTCCCGGGTCTGGGGCATCACCCCTTCATCGGCGGCAATCACCAGGAGGACGAAGTCGATTCCCCCGACACCCGCTAGCATGTTCTTTACGAAGCGCTCGTGTCCCGGGACATCGACGATTCCCAGCTGAATGTCTCCAGGCAGATCCATAAAGGCGAAGCCCAGATCGATCGTGATTCCCCGCTCTTTCTCTTCCTTGAGACGATCCGTATCAATCCCCGTCAGAGCCTTGATTAAGGAAGTCTTGCCGTGATCAATGTGGCCCGCAGTGCCCAGGATGACCTGCTTCACACTTCTTCCTCCAACCCATGGTGCTGACCGGATTATGGGGGGATCCCGACCGGGGAGTCAACCCCGGGAAAAATATTTGCCAGAGGGCCTCACTTTCCCTATAATGCCGCTTCCGGCCACCAGATCGCTGTTTCAAATCCCCGTTGAGGGAGTTCTTAGGAGCATTCAACATGGTAAACGCCACACAACTGAAAGCAGGAATGGTCATCCTCTTCAACGGGGACCTCTGCCGGGTCATGAAATTACTCCACATCACTCCGGGGAACTGGCGAGGGATGGTGCAGACAACCTTGCGTAACTTAAAAACAGGCGCCAAGTTGGAACACCGGTTTCGCTCCGAGGACAAGGTCGAGACCGCCTACCTGGAACAACACGAAATGGAATACCTGTACAACGACGGTTCCTTTTATCACTTCATGAACACCGAGACTTTTGAACAGACCCAACTCGATAAAGAGACGTTGGGAGACGCCATTCACTACCTGGTGCCAAACATCAAACTCGAGGTTGAATTTCACGAAGGACAACCCGTAGGAGTGGAACTTCCCAAGGCCGTAGACCTCAAGGTGATGGAAACCGATCCGTCCATGAAGGGGGCAACAGCCACGGGATCTCCGAAGCCGGCCAAGTTGGAAACGGGTCTGGTGGTTCAGGTTCCCCAGTTCGTGGAAGCCGGCGAAGTGATTCGGGTGGATACAGCCACGGGTGCCTACCTGGAACGAGCCAAAAAGTAGCTCTTCCCGCCTTTTCAGCCAAGAAGCAATCAGCGTTCAGCTTAATTAAGGAAGCCTACTTTGGGGCTGATCGCTGAAAGCTTACCCGTTGAGAATTTCGTGGCAGGCCTGCGTGACAGGTTCCAAATCCTCGTCGAGGAGGGTTCTTACGTCCAGAACGAACCTCCCCTTCTGAATCCGCCCGATGACGGGGACTGGGTACTTGCGGAAGCTGACCTCCAGGGCATTGGGGGAAAGCCGGGGCGAACGCAGAGCAATCACACGGGTGGGGAGTTGCTGGAGGGGAAGCGCACCTCCTCCCACTTCCGAAACATCCTCTTCGCAACTTGCTTGAGAAGGATCGTCGAGTCCCGTGCGGACGGTTTCCAGCAGGGTTTCGGCCCGGCGAGAAAGCTCGGACAGCGGCAGGGTCAGCATGCGGAGAGTCGGAATCTCCTCGATGCGCCCTTCCAGGTAAAGGCGCAAGGTTGCTTCCAATACAGCCAGGGTCAGCTTGTCCGGCCGCAGAGCCCGAGTCAGAGGATTCTTCTTCATCGCCCGGATCAGCTCGGCTTTCCCTACAACGAACCCGGACTGAGAAGAACCCAGAAGCTTATCTCCACTAAAGGTAATCACGTCGATCCCCGATGACAGGCTTTCCAGTACGGTGGGCTCATGGCTTAACCCGTATTTAGATAGATCAACAAGCGTGCCGCTCCCCAAATCCTCCATCACCGGAATCTGCAGGCGCCGGCCCAGTTTCACCAGTTCTTCGCCGGCTACTTCTTCCACAAAACCAACGATCTTGAAGTTGCTCGTATGTACCTTGAGGAAAAGAGCCGTGTGCTCGCCGACCGCCTCTTCATAGTCCGAAATCCGGGTTTTGTTCGTGGTCCCCACTTCGACGAGCTTGGCCCCGCTTTTGCGCATCACATCGGGAATCCGGAAAGAACCTCCGATCTCGACGAGCTGCCCCCGGGACACGATGACCTCTTTTCCGCAGGCCAGAGTATCCAGAGCCAGCAGGACTCCGGCGGCGTTGTTGTTCACCACCAGGCACTCCTCGGCTCCGGTGAGGCGCCGTACCAGCCCGGCCAAAATCTCTTGCCGGGAGCCGCGTTCCCCCTTTTCCAGATCGAACTCGAGAGTTGAATAGGAAAGGCTCACCTCGGTCAATTGGTCAAGCACGCGGCGGCTGAGAGGGGAGCGACCCAAGTTGGTATGAACAACCACCCCGGTGGCGTTAATCACCCTGCGCAAGAAAGGTCCCTGGATCTTGCAGGCCTGTTCCCGCACAGACCGCACAATGCCCTCGGGGGATAAATCCACGTTTTCCAGGTTCTCAGGGAATGTAGAAATCAGAAGTGCTCTGCGTTTTTCGGAGAGAACCTCCCGGGTTGCTTCCAGCAGAATCCAACGAGGGAAAGAAGAGGTGAGTCCGTGCTTTTCGCAAACAGCCAGGACGTCGTCAACGGAAGGGATCCGGCGGAGGTACTGCTCCGGGGCATTTGGCATGAACTCGCACCTCCACGGGAGGAGGACTATCGACCCACTTTCTCTTCGCGGCTCACCTTCTCCTCGCTGCGAATCTCAGATCCGGACCCCTTGTCCTCGAGTTCACTCTGCGTGTCTCGAACTCCCTTCTTGAAATTCCGGATCGCTTTTCCCATCCCTGCGCCGAGTTCAGGGAGTTTGCCGACGCCAAAAATCAAGACCACAATCACCAGAATAACAATCAGTTCTGGCATTCCCAATCCGCCTAGCATGGCTCTCACCTCTCTTGGCCCTTACGGGCCTCAACCGTTCCCCATGTTTGAACTTAACAACATAGGGGGGCATTGTCAACGTCAATCCTTTCCGAAGGTTTTTGACAAAATGCTCGTTGACAAGTACCATAAACGGTCCGTAGCATAAAAATAGAATTCTTCGGCCTGTGGTGAGGAAATTAATGCTGTTATCCATTAAGAGAGATATTCAAAGCGCCCTGGAGCGGGATCCCGCCGCCCGCAATGTCCTGGAAGTGATCTTTTGCTATCCCGGTTTTCATGCCCTTCTCTTCTACCGCGTTGCCCACAGCCTATGGGTCCGCAAATTGCGCTTTCTGGCAAGATTCATTTCCGAAGTGGGGCGGTTCTTCACAGGAATTGAGATTCATCCTGGGGCCAAAATCAGCCCGGGCCTTTTCATCGACCACGGCATGGGAGTCGTCATTGGAGAGACCTCCGAGATCGGAGAGAACTGCACGATTTACCAGGGGGCCACGCTGGGAGGTACGAGCCTCAAGAAGGAAAAGCGCCACCCCACGTTAGGAAAGAACGTCGTAGTGGGGGTTGGAGCCAAAGTCCTGGGTCCGTTCCGGGTCGGAGATGACAGCCGGATCGGGGCGGGCTCTGTGGTCATCAACGAGGTGCCCCCGAACAGCACTGTGGTGGGCATTCCGGCAAAGGTCGTCATCCGAGACGGAGTCAAGCTCATGGATCATAAGATCGACCTGGATCATGCCAACCTTCCGGATCCCAATGCTATGGCTCTGGCCCAACTACTCGATCGCATCTCAACCCTGGAACGGGAACTCCATTCCTTGCGCCGCGAGCTTCGACCGGAAGAAGAAACTTTCTGAAACTACCAATGCAACAAAGAATCTATCTCGATCACAACGCCAGCACGCCCCTGGATTCCCAGGTTCTCGAAGCCATGATGCAGTTTTATCGGGAAAGCTTTGGAAACCCATCGAGTCTCCACGCTTACGGCCGCACTTGCCGCCAGGCGATCGAGGAGGCCCGCAAAAATGTGGCCCAGCTCATCGGGGCCGCCGATCCCCTGGAAATTGTCTTCACCAGCGGGGGGAGCGAGGCCGACAACATGGCGATCAAGGGAATTTGTGCGGCTCGCAGCCTAAAAGGTAGAGGGCACATCATCACCAGCCACGTGGAGCATCCGGCGATTCTCGCCACCTGCGAGGCTATGGGGAAACAGGGAATCGAGACCACTTATCTACCCGTGGACGCCTATGGGCGGGTGTCTTTTGAAGCCGTTGAGGAAGCCATCACACCTCGCACGATCCTCATCACGATTATGCATGCCAACAATGAGGTCGGAACTTTGCAGCCCCTCGCCGAAATCGGCCGCATCGCCCGCAAGCACGGAATCCCATTTCATTCGGACGGGGTCCAGAGCGCCGGCAAGATCCCGGTCAATGTCCAGGAATTGCAGGCCGATCTTTTCTCCCTATCCTCCCACAAGATCTATGGCCCGCAGGGGGTGGGCGCTCTCTACATCCGCACGGGGACCCGCATGGCAGCCCTGATCCACGGAGGCCCACACGAAAGGAACCGCCGGGCAGGTACTGAAAACACGGCGGGGATCTTGGGCTTCGGGGTCGCCTGCGCACTGGCCCGGGAACGCCTGGAGGCGGATGGTCGTCGCATTGCAGCTTTGCGGGACTCCCTCCAGGAGAAAATTATCGCCTCGATTCCGGAAGTAAAAATCAACGGTCACCCGACTTTGAGAATTCCCAACACGCTGAACGTGAGCTTTCGCGGAGTGGACGGGGAAGTGCTTCTCATGAACCTGGATCTCAAGGGAATTGCAGTTTCGACGGGGTCGGCATGCCACTCGGGCTCCACTTCTCCCTCCCACGTGCTCGACGCTTTGGACCTTTCCCTGGATGAAATCCAGGGTTCCCTTCGCCTGAGTCTGGGCCGCTGTAACGAGGAGTCTCACATCGACGCCGTCGTGGAGTGCCTCTCCGAAGCAGTCCAGCGGATCCGCTCCCTCTCGCCGTCGTGGAATAAAAAGCAGTAAGCGATCAACAGTCCTACTCGACTTTACCGTAGAGACGCAGGTGAACGAACTCCTCCTCCGTACGACACTGATAATACGGGTTCGAGGACTTTTCTCGTCCCAGAGTGGAAACCGGGGTCTTGCCGTAATTGTGGCCGGGGTAGATGACCGTGTGGTCGGGAAGTTTGGCCAG
>DATEAK010000107.1:0-3807 GCA_035288405.1 bacterium
ATCCGCTCCCGAGCCGTATAGAACCCTTCATTGACTCTTTCTTGTAGTCCCTCCTGCCTCCACCGGGACTAATGCGTTGGTCATTACCTCTTCCACTTTGGGCACCGGTTTGAACTCACCCAGTTCCAGTCCCTGGAAGAAGCTCAACATCGCCTCCCAGTCTTTGGGAGAGGACCAGCCCAGCGGCCGCCCCTCAGCATTCTTCGAACGCATAAACGGAATGATCTGCTCAAAGCCCTCAGCAATGATCTGGAGCTCGGGCGCTCCGGGTACGTTCTTGGCGGCTACTTGCGCCGCCTCCAGAGCCGCTTTTCGTCCTCCTTCCACCAAATATCTCCAGCCCCGGCTCGAGGCTCGAATAAAGCGGCGAACCATCTCGGGTTTGCTTTCCCTCGTGTCCCTGTGAACGGCGATCCCATGACCAATAATGGGCAGGTAGTCTGCGAGAGCAAACTCTCCCACAGGGAGCATAAGGTCGGTAGTTGAACCAACGGATCCATTGGTCAGGTCGAGCTTCCCTTGCACTAGAAGCTGGTGAGCGCTTCCCTGATCCACTTGCACGACTTTCACCTTGCCCGCATCAAATCCTGCCGCCCTGGCAAACGGTAACCACATGGCACTTTGGGTTCCGCCGGAAATTAATCCGACAGTTCGCCCTTCCAGATCCTTGGGAGTTTTGATCCCTGACTTCTTCATGTATATAAACGCCGGGAGCGCCTTGGGCAGATAAACAGCGACCATTTGCAGAGGGGCTCCTTTGCCCACAAACCGCGCCAGTTCCACACCGGTCACATAACCGAAGGTCTCCTTCTTGGCAATGAGAAGTTGTGCTACTTGAGTTGAGCCTCGTCCCGAGTCGATTGCCGCATCGATTCCCTCTTGCTCGTACCATCCCTTCTCTTTGGCAATCCAGAATGCTATATGATGCGGCTGATAACCGATCCAATCCAAGCGCATGGTGACCTGATCCAAGGCCCAGCCGGGAGACACGAAAAGGGTCACAAAAGCCAAAATCATACTTGCACAGACCGAGAATCCCACTCCTTGCCTTCTTTTCATGATTCCCTCCTTCTCGGGTATATTTTGGTACCCGTCAGGTTCCTCCGTCCCCCTCACCTTTGTCCTCTCCCCCCGGGTACCCTCTGGGTGCGGAAAGGACAGGGTGTCTGAATCTTCGCGGACTAAAGGTCCGAGTCAATGTCAATCACGTGCAACGAAAAGAGAGGGGAGATCCTGCACGGGCTTTATAAGGCCCTCATTCGCCGAATATCTAGCTAATGTCTCGATGTTGTGAAGATTACTCTCTAAGTTGAAGGGGAACGGATCATCTCCCAGTATCTCGTTCTGGCGAGCGATGACTGACCCCAACCACGGCAGGGTCCCGCCGCTGTAGTGATTCCTCCATTGGAAACAAATCCTCTTGCTCTCTTCATAGGCATTCAGTATCGAGCGGGCCATCCACGGATGCCGTTCGTACAGGTCACGCCGCATGGCAACCGTATGCATGATCGGGAAGATCTTTGTCTTCTTGTAGTAACTTACCGCTTCCGCCACGGGATCCTCGAAGAGATATCGAACCTTTTCCGACTGGGGCTTCCACCAGTACATGGCCGCATCAATTTTCCCGTCGATCAGCATCTGGCTTACAGTTTCCCCTGGAGGAATTCTTTCCACACTTACATTCGGTGGGGGTTTGAGATCGACTCTTTCGCTCCTCTCCGTGACCCACCGTATCTCCTCTTTGCGAACTCCGTAGAGATCCTCCAGGATTCCCCGCGCCCACAGGGCTCGGGTGACCTGATATTCTGGCAAACCGACCTTCCTGCCTTTAAGATCGGACGGTTCCCTGATACCGGCGTCCACATTGCAGTACAAGTTTCCCTGCGGGAATACTCGATTCAGGAAGATGGGCAGAGCGACCAGCGGCTTGCCCAACTGCCGGCCTATCAGATAGTGCGAAAGAGAAAGCTCCGACACATCAAACTCCAGGTTCAGCATCCTCCGGAAAATCTCATCAACACTCTCGAACTTCGACAGGACGTTTAGCCGAACACCGTCCACCCCAACCAAACCTTCGACCAAGGGGCGAGTGATGTCATAGAGCCCGCTGGCCAGAGTTACCGTTATTCGATTGTCGTTCATAGAATGCCCTCCAATAATCACGAGTGCTCGACAGAACCAGGATCTACTTGATCTTCATTTGTGCGCGCAGGCCGGCCGTCTCCGATAAGTCCACTTTCAAATTGTCCGGGTCAATCACCACTCCGTAGTCTCTGCGCGCCCCTTCCAGCGATATCACTCCCTCCAATACGTCCTCCCGTATACACTCCACATCCCTCTCCAGAGGATTTCCCACTCCGGCTCCGCCCCCGCTGATGTGCAGCAGCTCATCCCCTTCCTGCAAGGGCACGTTGCGCTTGCCGGCCACCGGAATCCGCTCCCCGTGACGAACGATGTAAATCTCGTTGACCTTCCCTGCTTTCCCGCCAAGATAGCCTTCCTTTAAGCTGTAGAGTTTCTGGCCGTCGGCCGGCCCGGTCATCAGCAGTCCGGGTTTCCCTTCATTTAGCAGGCTCCAGAAATTTCCCACGCCCCCGCGCCACTTCCCCGCGCCCGCATGGTCCGTTGCAATCTTGTACCGCAAGGCTCGCCACGGAAAGCTCGCCTCCATCACCTCAATGGAGCTCTTGCAAAGTACACCGCTGCCGTGCGGGCTGGTATTTGGCCAGCCGTCGTAACCGTAGACGGCTCCGCCACCGCCCTCGGCCCAGAAATTCTTGATCTCGTAACTTTTCCCCGTGCGGGGGTGATCGGAGACAATATGGGGATGCATGGAGCGAGTGGGCTGTGCGGGGACATTCTCCGGAACCGCCTTGGACAGGGCCTCCCACATCGCTTCGAGTATCAACCCCCCGGCGATCACAGGACAGCATCCCACCGGAGCCGGGTAGATCGGGTCCACCACCGTCCCCTTTTTCGTGATGATCTGCAAATCCTCCAGGCTCCCCTGGTTGTGATAATCGGCCATGCCCGGAACGATACAAGTCAAAAGGGCCAAATGCGCCTTACAATAAGTGTGGGTAAGAGGACTATTGATAAACCCCTTGACCTGAGGATCGCTTTCGGAAAAGTCCGCGTTGATCGCGGCCCCTTTCACCGTCACCTTCACCCGCACCGTCACCGGCACATCGTAGGCCGTCCCGTCGTCATCGCACGTGGCCTCCCCCGTGTACACCCCGTCCGGTATCCCTTCAATCTCCTTCCGAATGGCCCGCCGGGTCAGCTCGATCATCGCCTCACAGCACGCATAGATCTGCTCCAGACCGTACTTCTCGATCATGTCCACCACCTGGCTCTCGCAAAACTTCAGCGCCGCGAAAAACGACTGATGATCCATCCGCACCCCCTCCGACCACCTCATGTTGTCCGTGATCAGAGTGTACACATCCCGCCTCATCACCCCCTTCTCGCAAATCTTGATCGGTCGCAGCCTCAACCCCTCCGAGTGCAGATCGAAGGGCTCCGCGTGATACCCCCCCGGGTGCGATCCCCCCGTGTCCATCTGATGCCCCCGGATCATGGTGAAAAACTCGAGGCGGTCTTTGTAGAAGATCGGCCGGTAGAAGCTCCAGTCGTCCAGATGAGTCCCCATCCCCAGGTAGGGGTCGTTCATGATAAAAATATCGCCCGGGTAGAATTCGGGAATCTCCTCCAAAGCCTTCTGGATCTGAAAGTAACCGATCTGTTGATTGGAGATATCGGAAAACATGGCAATAGGCCGGCCCTGCTTGTCAAAAATCGCAGTGG
>DATEAK010000108.1:0-7821 GCA_035288405.1 bacterium
CAGCAGAACTTGTTTGATTCTCTCATGAAGCTAAGGGATGCCCAAAGGCATATGCGCGGCCGGTCGACCGGCGTGCTTTCGGGGAATGAGCTGGCCTGGGAAATCAATCCCCATGGAATCATGCGTTGGTACCTGCATCCCCTGTTCATGTACACAACGCTAAGGAACTTCTCCGCCTACATGCAGTACATCCCTCCCGGAAGCTGCAGCGGTCTGCAGCGACATCCCGGAGACAAGGTCTTCTTCTTCCTGCAAGGCAACGGCCATACGGCCATTGACGGAACTTCTTACCAGTGGGGAGCGGAGGACCTGTTGATGCTTCCCATCCGGCCCCACGGGGTAACCTATCGGCACTTCAACGACGATCCTCAGTCGCCCGCTTTCCTGTTCGCATGCGAACCCAACCTGGCTTTCACTCTGGATCTCGATCGCGGGAGCGGGTTCGAAGAGCTGGAGGCGGCACCGGAATTTCAAAAAGAAGGATCGCAAGCCCCGTCGAGAATCGCCGTACCGTTCGATTAGCGGAGAGAGTTCCCGGAATCCGGGAGCGCCGGTCAGTGGTCTTCTTGGAGGCAAACCATGAACGATGACCTTTTCGCCGAGTGTCAGGACCGTCTCAAGCGAACCTGGCTTGCCATGGAGGAAAAGGACTTCGACTTTCTACTCGTTTACGCCGGAGGGAAACGGGAAATGCAGCGAATGGATGGTGTCCGCTATCTGACCGGGTATTCCGGGCTGGGCGACCATTCCCTTCTGCTCGTACGCAAGCAGGAGATGCCGATCCTCTACGTAAATCCACCCGACGCTGCCGACATCGCCAAAGAAGAAGCGGCATTAGGCGAAGTTGTTGGAGAGGAAGATTTCGTTCCCCGTGCCGTCCACGACTTGAAAGCCCGCAAACCGGGAAACGGTCGAATCGGATTTGTGGGACAGGAGTTCATGCCCGCGGGACTTTTTCAGAAGCTCTCCGGACAGATCACCGGTTCTCTCTGCGTGGATCACGATTTCCTGAAGAGAGTCGGCCGCAGCAAAACTCCATGGGAAATCGAGAGGATCCAACGAGCCCACCGGATGGCCGACGCAGGTTTCCTGCACATGGTCGAGGTGGCAAAACCGGGGATGAGGGAGTTCGAGTTGTCAGCAGAGCTGGAGAGGGCTTTGCGGATGCAAGGGGCCAGAGACAATTTCGGGCTGGTTGCCTCTTCCAAGCACAACCCGGCGATCCGACCGCCGACGGACAAAAAATTGGAAACGGGAGACTTGATCATTGCCGAGATCAGTCCCGAATGCGACGGCTACTTCGCTCAGCTCTGCCGGACCATCGTCCTGGGCGAACCTTCGGAGATACTCAGAGAGAAATTTGAGCTACTCAAAGTGGCTCTCCGCAAGGGGATCCAGGCTGCCAGACCCGGCGCCCCGGCCGTGGAGGTGGCGCGGGCCATAAACCGGATCCTGGAGGAGGCAGGTTATGAGGCTTACTGCAAGCCGCCCTACATGCGCTCCCGGGGACATGGCCTGGGGCAAGGGTCACCCTTCCCGGGCAACCTGAGCGAAGAGGATGGAGTCGTCCTCGAAGAGGGCATGACCTTCATCATTCATCCAAATCAGTACATTCCGGAAACCGGTTATCTCATGCTGGGAGAGACCTGCGAGGTAACCCAAAACGGCGGAAAAAGCTTCTCGTCCTTGGCACAAGACATTTTCTCCACCCACGGAATTTGATCGGAACAAGAGAACCATGAGGCGACCATGAACACCTATGATTCGGTACTGCGCAGAGGGTTGACTAGCTGGGACCAGGAAAAGATTCCAAAAACAGAACTGGAGCGGAGGCTCGACCTGATCCGTACCGAGATGAAAGCACGCGGGATCGGGGTTCTCATCATTCATGGGGATAGTTGGAAGTACGGTGACCTTTGCTACGCCACCCATTATTCTCCCATGACCCGGGAAGGGGTGGCTCTAATCCCGCTGGAAGGCGACCCCGTCCTTTACCTGTCCCTGGGCTCCCGGGATATCCCTTTCCATCAGGAGCTCACCTGGATCGAGGAGGTCACCACTCTGCCAACTCTCACCAAAGAGCTTGCCGGCCGCCTGCAAGCTTGGGGCGTTCAAGGCAGTCCCATCGGGATGGTCGATGTTCTGGAGAACATGCGAGATCCCCTCTACGAAGCCATCCGTGCTCAAACCAGAGGTTCGGCACTGCTCCCCTGCACGGAATGGTACCGAAAGCTTCGGTTGCTCAAGAGCCCCGCGGAAATCCCGCTGCTCAAGGAGGCCACAGGCATCGCGGATTTCTGTTTCCAAGAAATCCTCCGTTACCTAAACCCGGGTCTGCGAGAGTTCGAGCTTGCCGCCCAGGCGGATTATGCGGCCCGTGCCCATGGAGCGGAAGATTGCCGAATCTTATTGACCTCGGGGTCCGACACCGATCGATTCCTGCGTCCCGCCGGCGACCGCAAGATTGGTCCGGGGGAAAAGGTCACCGTCTACCTGGCTCTTGCCTATCAGCGCTATTGGACCGAACTCGGACGCACGATCGTGGTCGGCGGACCCAACAGGCAGGAAAACCTCGTCCTGGAAGAAACCACAAAACTCTATGAGCAGATCGTGCAGTCTGTAGGACCAGGCCAGGGAGGACTATCTTCCATGGCGCAAGCCTTTCACGCTTTGCAGGCGCACCAGGAGAAGCATCAGGCCCAAAGCTCCGTGATCCTGCAAGGAATCGGTCTGGACCGGGAGGAGGATCCGCGCATCCCGATTTCTCCGACCCCTTCGCCGCTTACCCCGGGGATGTTCTTAAGCGCCCGACTCACGCAGTTCGGCCCCGGCATCGGAGCGTTTTTTTCCGAGCCCTTACTCGTAGGTGCGAATGGCTGCGAAATCCTGACGCGCACGGAACGTCGCTTGTACCAGGCAACCTAGTTCTCTTTCTTATTGAACTCGTAAGTAGGAAACCACAAATGCGAATTTGTATCGACATTGGCGGAACGTTTACCGACTTTATCGCCCAAGATTCCTCCGGACGCATTCTCCTCTACAAGACCTTGACGACTCCTCAGGATTACACGGAAGGGATTCGAACCGGACTGGCGAATTTACGAGTCCCCGCGAACGAAGTGGATATGTGCGTCCACGGCACCACGATTGCGATCAATACCATCATCGAACGCAAGGGGGCGAGAACCGCACTTGTCACAACGAAAGGATTCCGGGACGTGCTGGAGATCGGACGAGGGAATCGTCCCAACAGTTACAATCTCTTCTTCAACAAAGCCGACCCTCTGATTCCCCGATCCTTACGCTTAGAGGTGACGGAACGCGCGAACAGCCGAGGAGAAATTCTCACCGCCCTGGACAGTAAAGAAGCCGCCGAAATGGCAGCTAAGATTGCTGACACAGATGTAGAAGCCGTCTCCGTCTGCTTCCTGCACTCGTACAATAATCCTGCCAACGAGGAGTCCCTGGGAAAGATGCTGCGGGAGCGCTTACCCCATGTGTATATCACGCTTTCCCATGAACTTCTGCGCGAGGCCCGGGAATATGAACGGACGAGCACCACGGCCATCAACGCCTATGTAGGCCCCCGAGTCTCGAAGTACCTGCGCAGCATGAAGGGAGTTCTCAAAGAGTCCGGCCACGAGAGCCCCGTGTTCGTCATGGAATCCAATGGCGGTGTCATGTCCTTGGACGAGGCGATTCTCAAACCGGCCAATATGATGGAGTCGGGTCCTGTCGCCGGAGTCGTGGGAGCGGGCTGGGTGGCGAAAGGTTTGGGATTGGAGAAAGCCATTTCGTTCGATATGGGAGGGACCACCGCAAAGTCCAGTTTCCTGCAAAATGGCGACCCCAAGGTTTCCACGGGCTACTACATTGGCGGATACGAAACCGGACTCCCCTTGATGCTTCCGGTCGTCGACATCCTGGAAGTCGGCGCCGGAGGAGGCAGCATTGCCTGGATCGATGAGGGAGTTTCTTTGAAAGTAGGCCCCTTGAGCGCCGGGTCGGAGCCGGGACCGGCCAGCTACAACAAAGGAGGCACGGAGCCGACCGTTACCGATGCCGATATTTTCCTGGGACGGACCAATCGGGACCATTTCTGCGGAGGGGAGGTGAAGCTCGACCCCGACCTGGGGAAACGGGCCATTGAAAATTCCGTAGCCCGTCCGCTGGGCTTGAACTTGTTGGAATCCGCTCTGGGCATCACCCGGATCATTGACACGAGCATGTCCCTGGCCGTGAGGCAGATTTCCGTGGAGCGGGGTGAGGATCCGCGGGATTGCACCTTGATCGCCTACGGAGGGGCCGGTCCTCTGCACGCGGTCGCCATCGCCAGCGAGCTTTCCATCTCCCGAGTAGTGATCCCGCCGGCCCCGGGAAATTTTTCGGCTCTGGGGATGTTGTTTACTCAACTCCGGCACGACTATGTCCGCACCTGCTTTCACCCGAGCTTCGCAAACACCGACCTGGGCCAAATCGAGAGCGTCTTCCGTGATATGCAGAAGGAGGCGGAAAGAACGCTGGGAGCCGAAGGCGCCATTCAGGGCACGCTCCACGTTACCCGGACCCTTGACCTCCGTTACCGCGGGCAGGAATACACTTTGCCCATTCAGTTGCCGGAAGGTCCCCTGAACGAAGAAAAGCGGCGGACCATTCGAGAGTTGTTTGATGCCCATCACCAGGCGCGCTATCGGCATCATGCCAAGGCAGAGGATATTCAGATCGTCAACGCCCGAATCAGCGCCGTAGGCAAGGTCTCCCAGGATGAGGTGGCGCAGCTGGATCGGATCGGGGAACTCTCGTTTCGCTCTTCCAGGCCAAGAGCCGTCGACGGCCCGAAGTTTCGCCGCGTGTGCTTTGAACTCTCCACCGGCTTTTCCCCTTGTCCCGTCTACGATCGGGAAACTCTGAACCCGAATCAGCAAATCCCGGGACCCGCCCTCATCGATGAAGCGACCTCGACGACCGTCATCCCCCCCGGCTGGGATGCCAAAGTCGGTGCGGGAGGTTGTTTGATTATCGAGCATCGCACATCCGGGAGAGGTTAAACTATGCCCGTGAATTCGAACTTGAGAAGACAGGAGGACTGACCCCGTGCCAATCGATCCGATCTCCGTAGAAATTATCCGCTGTGCTTTGCGGGCCGCCGCTGACGAGATGTCGACGGTTCTGAAAAAGACCGCCTACAACATGATGATCTATGAGGTTCAAGACTACTGCGTCGGCATTGTGGACCACGAAGGCAGGACCATCTCGCAAAATATCGGAGCCCTACCGATCTTCCTTGCGGACCTGGGTGTCGCGATTCGTGACGGGATTGAGATTTACGGGCTGGAGGAAATCCGGCCCGGCGATGTGTTTTTGGTCAATCACCCGGAAGTTTGCGGGCAGCACCTGAACAACATGGTCGTGTATACCCCCTTTTTCTGGGAAGGCACGCTGCACTGTTTTCTCGGAGTTCGGGCGCACTGGATCGACGTGGGGGGAGCGAGCACGGGCTTTGGATCGAGCCTGGCCCGGGACATTTTTGAAGAGGGGATTCAAATTCGCTCTGTGAAGATCTACAAAGAGGGAAAACCAAACGCGGAGATTCTCCGGGTGATCGAAGACAACATCCGGTTTCCGGAATCTTCCATGGGAGATTTGCGTGCTCAAATTGCGTCCTGTCACACGGGGGAAGAGAGGCTCCGGCAAATCTTTGAGAAATACGGACGCTCCACGGTCCTCGAGGCGATCAACGCAATCTGGGAACAGACCGACCGCATCGTCCGCCGGGCCGTCCGGGCGATTCCGAACGGGATCTACGAAGCTTCTTCCGTGCTGGATGACGATGGACGAAATCTGGAGAAGACCATCCCGATCCGGGTGAAAGTGGAAATTCGGGACGAGGAATTCATCATCGACTTCTCGGACATCAGTGATCAAGTGCCCGGGTTTATCAACTGTGGAGCTTCGGGAGGACTGGCGGGGGCTCGCGTGGCTTTCAAATGTCTGACCTTACCGGAGGGAGAAGTCAACGAGGGCTCCTTCCAAGCCCTGCGCGTCGTTCTTCCACCCGGAAAGCTGCTCAGCGCTCTGCGACCGGCCCCCATCGGAGGTTGGAGCCTTTCCCTGCCGACTGTGATCGACACGATCTTTCGGGCCCTAGCCCCCGTACTGCCCGATCGGATCCCGGCGGCTCACAAGGGAGACATGGGGGGCTACACTCTCTTCGGAACGGATCCCGTCACGGGCCGGCCTTACGTATGCCAGAGCATCACGGGCGGTGGTTGGGGCGGCCGCCCCTTTGCAGACGGTATCAGCGCCAGCGTTTCCATTTGCCAGGGAGATGTGAAAAACGCTCCCATCGAGCTCCAAGAAATCTATTTCCCACTTCACTTCGAGCGCCACGCTCTGCGCGTGGATTCCGGAGGGTCCGGCAAATTTCGCGGCGGTCTCGGTGTGGAAATCGAAATCCGCTGCCTCCATGACACCCATGTGAACCGCAATACGGAGCGCACAAAATCTCCGCCCTGGGGGCTTTGGGGAGGCCTGGCGGGACTGCCGAACACCAGCCTATTGCACCGTGCCGGCCGCTCTCCCGAGGAAGTACGGGGAAAGGTGAGCCATGTCCTGCTCCACGCAGGAGATTCGGTAACCTTCTTCACCGCCGGGGGTGGAGGATACGGGGATCCCGCTCTGCGGGCCCCTGCTGCCGTCAAGAAGGACCTGGCGGAAGGCTATATCCGCCCGGAGAAGGCGGAACATGATTATCCCGCTCAAAAGGCCGCTTTCCCGGAGCTCAAAGTGTAAAGGAGCGGGACAATCGTCCGGTCACTTCAAGGTACACTGAGGAGACCGGGTGATCCGGTTCTCAGAGAGGAGAAGAACATGTCGGACAGAACTGCGGAATACGATATATTGATCGATCTCCTGAGAGATCGTATGAGCTTCCGAAAACTCAAACCCGATCCCATTCCGGATGAGTTCGTGGAGAAAATTTTGGAAGCGGGGCGCTGGGCCATGTCCGGGGCCAACTCGCAACCCTGGGAGTACATCGTCGTCAAGGACGCTTCCACGAAAGCAAAGCTCTGGGAAGCCTTCCAAGAGAGCAACCGCGATTTTCTCTTCTGGATGGAACAACAACGCATTGAAGAATTGAGACACCCCTCCTACCAGAGGAAGGGCAATGCGGAAGAACAATGGGTTTCCCTGCGAAAAGAAGAAGGTTGGTCGAAAGCTCCCGTTCTCATCGTGGTACTTGGAGACGGCCGCAAACAGTGGGGAACCGTGCAAGGCGCACACACCATGGGGCGCGGCGAGACCCATCTCACGGACAGTCTGGCCAACACTTCCTTCGCCATCCACATGGCCGCCTCTGCTCTCGGGTTGGGGGCCCAGTGGTCGACGGTGCACATCCAAGAGCCCATGAAAAGGATCCTTAATGTCCCCGACCTGTTGATGCTTTACTTGATCATTCCGATCGGCTACCCTGCCGTCGAGAAACGGCCGGGGGTGCGGACCGACCTGGCAAAGTTGGTACATTACGAAACCTATGATATGAACCGGTATCTCACCAACCAAGAAGCGTTTAAGTACCTGCGGGATTTGCGCAAGGAAACGGTGCCCAAATTTCGAAGTTCAGGATTTCCAGATATCAAGAGTAAGTTGGAGACAGACTGATTTTTCGGGAGACGGCAAGCCGATCGCTTGCAACTTACTCCATCGAGGAAGGTTTCTCCGACTCGCAAAGGAGGCACTCATGAAAGAGGGTTGTTGGATACTGAGTCTGGCGCTGTTGTTCATCTTCGCCGACCTTTCCGGGACCGGCTTTGCGGCACA
>DATEAK010000109.1:0-2541 GCA_035288405.1 bacterium
TGCCGCAAACGGTCACGACGATGTCCATCCGGAGGGCTAGATTCTCATCAAAGGCCTTGGATTGCTGAGGGGAAATATCAATTCCTTTCTCCGCCATGACTCGCACTGCGTAAGGATTCAGGGCGCTCGGCTCCATCCCGGCGCTGAAGGTCTCCACCTTTCCTCGGCTCAAATGACGGGCAAATCCTTCGGCCATCTGACTGCGGGCAGAGTTTCCAGTGCACACGAACAAGATTCTCTTCATGATCAAAGCACCTTTCCTCCTCCGCCACGATTCCGAAGCTGTCCGTTATTACTGCTGAGCCATGGCTCGTTGACCGGTCACGGGAACAGTAAAGTACCGGCGCTGGAACCAGAAGGCCACGTTGACCAGAGCGATCAGAACAGGGACTTCCACCAGCGGCCCGATGACCGCCGCAAACGCGGCCCCGGAATTCAGGCCGAAGACTCCCACCGCCACAGCGATCGCCAGCTCAAAATTGTTGCTCGCCGCCGTGAAAGACAGGGAGGCGCTCTTCTCATAATTCGCACCGAACCGGCGGCTCATGTAGAAAGAGGCCATGAACATCACTACGAAGTAGATGAGCAGCGGCACGGCAATGCGCAGGACATCCAGAGGAAGTCGCACGATGTATTCCCCCTTGAGGCTGAACATGACCACGATCGTGAACAGGAGGGCAACCAGCGTGATGGGGGAGATGCGCGGAATAAACCGGGTCTGATACCACTCCTTGCCTTTCAGCGAGATGAGCGTGAACCGCGTGACAACCCCGGCAATGAAAGGAATTCCCAGGTAGATAAACACGCTCTCGGCGATCTGGCCAATGGAGATGTCCACCACCGTACCGTGAAGCCCGAACCAGCCGGGAAGCACCGTAATGAACACGTACGCAAAAACCGAGAAGAACAGCACCTGGAAAATCGCGTTGAACGCCACCAACGCCGCACAGTACTCCGTGTCGCCCCGCGCCAGCTCGTTCCAGACGATGACCATGGCGATGCACCGCGCCAGGCCGATCAGGATGAGGCCGACCATATACTCCGGATAGTCCCGGAGGAAGACGACCGCCAGAATGAACATCAGGATGGGACCGATCACCCAATTCTGCACCAGGGAGAGGAGAAGGATCTTGACGTCTTTGAAGACCCGACCGATCTCCTCGTACTTTACCTTGGCCAGGGGGGGGTACATCATCAGGATGAGGCCCAGCGCAATCGGCAGCGAGGTCGTCCCCATCTGAAACGCCGAGATCCAGGCCGTGCTCGCTGGGTAATAATATCCCTGTCCAACACCGACGAACATCGCCAGGAATATCCACAGCGTAAGATAGCGGTCGAGAAAGGACAGTCTCTTCACAACACCGTCGGCCATGGATTCCTCCTCTGATTCGTTGAGTCCCGCTATTCTACCCAGACGCGGGCATGAGCCACAAAAGAATGGCAAACAGCCGGGCGAAAGCCCGGGCCGTTCCCCTTTTAGCCTTGGGCCTTGACTGGAGTGAGTTTCTGAAACCGCCTGGGGGCCTTGATCTTGCGAGACGGGTAGATCCGGCCGAAGGTGGTGCACTTGCCCGCCGCAGTCACCTTCTCGAGGGCTTTCACATCCGCCGTCAACTGCGGGCTTTTTCCCAGAATCCTGCGCAAATCCTGCAGGATCAGGTGTTCTTTTCCCGGGCCGGGTTCCGCAATGGAATAGAGGACCCACATCCCGTCCCGCCGATCCCGCAGGAGACCGCAAAGCTTGAGGTAAGACAGGTGGCGGGAAATCCTGGACTGGGGCATATCGAGAACCCGCTCCAAGTCGCAGACGCAAAGCTCCCCGCATTCCAGCAGGAGGTTCACGATGCGCAACCTCGTCTCATCCCCCAGAGCCTTGAAGACCTGCAGCAAACGTTCCATTCTTCTTTCCCTTATAGAACTATATGCGGATATCCGCATATAGTGATTCCATCATAAATTCCCGGCAGGTACTTGTCAAGGTCTTTCCGCTAATGAAGTGGCTTCTGATTTCAGTGTGGGTGAATTCCCCCATGGACATGGGGGAATTCACCCAAGACCAGGGACGCGCAACACCTGTCAGTAACTTTTAATTCAACTCCCAATGACAATTCATAGGTTTAACTTCGCAGGAGCATCGCCGAGAAGTCCGGTACAGATTTTGCTTGCTTCTTGGGTCTTAAACAAGACGCACACTCCGTAAGCTTGTTTGAAGTCTCTCTTGAGTGCTAGCCATGAGTGCAAGAGGATCACGGTCAGGAGGAGGAGCGAATGAAGACAGACAAGTTTTCCGGAATACTGCTGGGGCTTACCCTGATTGGTGGGCTGGTGATGGGCTTGATCGGCTACGCAGGGGCAGCCGGTGTATCGGCCGGACCGCCGCGGGCCAAATCACCGGATTTGATGGCTCTCCACGACGCCAGTTCCCCTTCCTTCAATAAGAACTGTCTGAAATGCCACGGGGACATCATGAAGAAGACCACGCTGAATCGGAAGGTCAAGGAGGCCCACGCCGCCATGGTCTCGTTCACCCCAGGCTATGAT
>DATEAK010000110.1:0-4075 GCA_035288405.1 bacterium
TCCTCCGCCATTATCAAGAAAACCCAGAGAAGGATCGGCTACCACCACCCCGTTGCGGTTCCTTACCCGTTCCAGGGGATGCGGAACAGCTATAACCGGGTAACAACCGGGCTGAATGTGGACATCAGCAAGTTTGTCCCGGACCCCAAAGCAGGCGGCGCCAGACTCTTCCGTGATCTGGGGGGAGACATTGTGGCTGGCACAGCGATAGGGGCAAGCGGCATCGAGTGCTCCTCGTGCCACGATCCCCACAACGGTCCTGCCGTCAAGGAGGATAAACTTCTCCGGGCCAGGTGCGAAGCGTGCCACATCCAGTAATCGATGCGGGCATGAAAACGGGATGTTTTTTTATCTTTGTGGCCTTGGTTCTGACAGTTCTCATTTTGGCTGCCTGTTCCGAAGGGGTCCGTGACAAGACGATTTCCTTCCTCTTCGACAACCCCCCGAAGCAGGGAGAAGGATGGAAGCTTTTAAAGGAAAGGCCGCCCAGCCCCCAACACAAGAAGGCTGCCGTGAAAAAGGCCGGACCACAGAGCGAGGTGGCGAAGGAGAAGGAAAAAAGGGCGGTTGAGAAGCTCCGACGCTTCGAGCAGGTGGCGGCGATTCTTCCCAAAGATCAGGCTGGCGGGATCGATTGGGCGAAGGCCCTCCGGGAAGAAAAGATCCTCCCCAGACCGGGGCTGGAAGCTGACGCCAAGGCCCAGCCCGTCCTCCCGTTGGACGTGGAGCTGGTTCCGGCTAGCTTTCCCCTCTTTGCCGTCACCTTCTCCCATGCCAGCCATACGACCTGGTTGACCTGCACGAGTTGCCATCCGGAGATCTTCCAGATGAGCAAGGGAGTCGACCCGATCACCATGGACAAGATTTTCGCCGGCAAGTTCTGCGGGCAGTGTCACGGGAAAGTGGCCTTCCCTGTCGAAACGGCCTGTATGCGTTGCCATGCAAGGCTGGCTGAGTCTTCGCCGAAACGTCCTGCGGGTCCCCCGATCCCTCTGGAACGGCTGAAGCAATGGGAGGACCTCGTGCGGGAAGCCCCCAGACATCCGATGGGTGGAATCGACTGGGTAAAGGCCGTCGAAGAAGGGGCTGTGGCTCCAAAGCCGTCCGTGGATCCATCGGTCCCTGACCAGCCAGCTTTGGCGCTGGATGTGGAGATTTCTTCCGCCGGCAATCCAACCTTTAAAGCGGTCTTCTCCCATGCGGCCCACACGGCGTGGCTGAGCTGCTCGAACTGCCACCCTGGGATTTTCGCCCTGAGGAGAGGAGACGATAAAATCACCATGGAAAAGATCTCCGCCGGGGAGTTTTGCGGCCGCTGCCACGGCAAGGTCGCTTTCGATGTCGCCACTGGCTGTGCCCGCTGCCATCCGGTGTTAGGGGGGCAAAAATGATGAGGCGGGTTGTTTTCACCATCCTCTTGGTCCTGTTGACCTTCACCTTCACTTTTACTCTGTCCGTCGGCCTTTCGCTCTCGGCCCAGGGGGACATCGTTTTCTCGCGCAAGCCGGATCTCGGCAACTCGCCGCCTCCCGCTGTCTTTCCCCACTGGGCCCACCGGGTCCGGTTCAAATGCTACGTCTGCCACGACGCCATTTTCAAGATGAACAAAGGGGCGAACCCCATCACGATGGAAGCGCTGATGGCGGGGAGATACTGCGCCGTCTGCCACAACGGATCGATCAGCTGGCCGGTTGCTTTCGAGACGTGCGAACGGTGCCATGTTCGTCCATGAACGGATCTGCATATTTCTCCTCGTCCTCGCCTGGTTCCTTTGCCTGTGGTCGGCAAAGGCTCAATTGTCTCTAGAGGGCTGGGAAGGGGAGTTGGAGGTGGGGGGCGAATATTCTCGAGACGATGTCAAGACGGAAGCAGAACAGCGCACGTTTCAGAATCTCCGCTTCAGCGAAAGCCTAAGGTTAAGAAACAGTGGGTTCGTCTACCATCCGGGCCTTTTGAGCTTCAGTAGCGGTACGACCATCGGTCTTTTACAGGAGATGCCCTCAGACGATGGACAGACTCGGACAAGCTATGGGCGAGTGATCGGGTACGATCTCGGGTTGTATATCTTAAGCGCAAAGCCCTACAACCTATCGCTCTTCGCCAGCAGTGGAACCGGCACCGTCTCACACGAAGGAGGCCGGACAGAAACTCTTAGCGAATCACTGGGCGGGAGGCTTTCCTATCGGAATCCCTTCTTCCCCGTGACGCTGGACCTCAGGCGGGATCATCGCGAAGATGAGTTCCGATTCTTCGGCGTGCCCGTCCGGCACAACGAACTCAGAGATTCCCTGTCGCTGAGCGGGAGCAACAACTGGGAGAACCATGACCTCGACATAAACTATGACCTGACCGATTTGGAAGACCGGATCTTCCCGAGGCTGAGCGTCACGACCCAGTCGGGGCGGGCCTACTACCGGTATGTCTTCGGCGACTGGCGAGACAACTCCTTTACCTCCTCGACAAGCTTCTTCAACAGAGAAGGGCTGAGCAATTCCACCCAGGCTAGCACCAACCAGACTCTTAGAATGACGCATAGCGACACGCTGACGACGCAATATGGCTACGCCTTCAATTACGCCGGCGCCGCCGAGTCTACCACCATCCACCATCTGGGGGATTTTTCCCTGGGCTACGAGCCGTATGCGAACCTGGGCGGAGATTTCAAGCTATCAGGGGGCTACTCCTCTTTTTCACAGGGAGAGCAGAAATTCGTTTCCTCTTCTCTTTCCGCCCACCACGACCTCTACGACAGCCTCTCGACCGGTCTGAGCCTTCGGGGAGGTCTTTCGTTTCTCCCCGAGGGAGTCCAAAACAATTACGGGGCAGGGATGAATCTGGGTTATCGCAGGAAGCTCCCGTACAATGGCAGGCTCATCGGCGGCTTCGCCCTTGATTATGACGTCTTGTCCCAGGTGGAACAGGAGGGGTTGGTCTTGCAGGAAAGTCACATAGCCGAGTTGGCTGCCCCCTTTCGCCTGGAGCATCCTTTGGCCATCCGGGAGAGTGTGGTGGTAACCGATACCACTCAGGCCATTATCTATCAGGAGGGGATTGATTACCTTGTTCAACCCTTTGGCGATTTCCTGGAGATCATCGTTCTCCTTGGAGGAAGGATCATTGACGGTCAGCCGATCTTGGTCTCGTATCGATTTGTCCCCTCTCCTTCCTTGACTTACGCAACCACCAGGCTCCGCGCCAACTTCGCCCTTGATTACGGGTGGGTCTATCCCTACTACTCGCATGAGCAGGTTTCCCCGAGGGTTATCTCCGGGAGGGACGCGAGCTTCCTGGAGAGCAGAAACACCGACACAGCCGGCGTCCGATTTTTATGGAATTGGCCCAAGGGCCGACTCTCACTCCTCAACGAGTATCAGCGCGTTGACGCGAGGAGACTCGCTTACAACGCGCTGGTTTTCAGTCAAACCTCATGGTATGCGCCGATTCGGACCCTCGCTTGGAGCCTCAACTTCGGCGAGTCATTAATCGAGTACAAGCTGCCAAGCCGCGAGTCGCAAAGCTACCACGGGCAGACACAGCTGACCTGGACCCCTGAGCTTCCCTTCCGCGTGACTTTTGAAGGCTTCGGAGGCTTTAGGATACTGAAAAGCACGACCTCCTCTGAGTTCTACAATGTGGGCGGCCGGGCGAAAGCCTCTTATACCTTCGGTAAGATAGAGATAATCCCGCTGCTGGAGTATACTGTGCGAAGCTTGCAGTCCACTGTCTCGCGGGAGTTTTTGGCAAGCCTCAGGATCATAAGGCGATTTTGATGAAGGTCAAGGTTTTTCCTGTCGTCCTATTGTCTCTCGGAGTGCTCGCCGCTTATGCCTCCGCAGGCGTTCGGGGCACAGCCCATGATTTCGTTATGAGGATTCCTGAGCTTTCAGGATACGCCGATAAGGATCTGTGCCGCTTTTGCCATCTGCTCGGTGTCCCGGGTCCGACCGCTACACTGCCCCCGCTTTACAATCTCTACCAGAGCCCCACGCTGAGAGCAGTGGTACAGCAGCCGAACGGCTCTTCTCGCGACTGTCTCGTCTGCCACGACGGCACCTTTGCATTGGGCTCTATATGG
>DATEAK010000111.1:0-6950 GCA_035288405.1 bacterium
CAGTGTGCTTCGGTTGTTTTCTCCCGGAGGGGTTTCCCTTGCCTACCGCAATGGAGGACCACTGGCATACGTAACGGAGCGTGGACGGTTTGACCAGGCTCTGGCGGCGATTGCTCAGGCAAGCGGGGTCCGGATCGAAACGGGGGTGAAGGTCACAGAGCTGAAGGTGGGACCAAACTGCGTAGAAGCCAGGGGTCGCCGTCAGTCACCGGGCGGTAACGAGGAGGATCGCTCTACGGAGACCTATCAGGCTAGGGCGGCGGTGATCGCAGTGGGGCCTCAGTACAGTATCCAACAGTTTTTCGGTATGGGCCGGCCCGGCCAGCTCCTGCGAACGGCCCAGGCGGAGGTCGCAGGGAACGGATTCCGGGAGGCGACCGTTTTCTTTGGTCAGAGAGGGGGAGAATTTGCCTGGGTTCTTCCGTTTGCCAGGGGTAACCAAAACTTCCTCCGTGTAGGCGCAGCGGGCGGCGAAGCACCCGGTCGAGAGTTAAAGGCATTCTTGCAAGGGCACTTATGTAGACACCTTGAGGAGACTTCCCTACCAGTGCGGCACTGGGTGATACCGTTGAGGCCGCTCTGCCGGACCTACGCCGACCGGTTGGTGGCCGTTGGGGATGCGGCGGGGCAGGTGAAACCGACTTCCGGCGGCGGGATCTACTACGGGATGCTTTGTGCCGAGGTGGCGGCGGAGGTACTCGCGCAGGGGTTGCGGCGGGATGATCTAGGGGCGAGTTTCCTCAGACGGTACGAGAAGGCATGGCGTGGGCGGATTGGAGCAGAAATCCGTGCTGGACGTCTGTTTCGGCGCATTTTTGAACGTATGACAGCTAAGGACATTGACGTGATCTTCCGGGTGTTGGCCTCTGATGGGGTTTTGGAGGAGGTGGCGGACGAGGTGCGGTTCGACTGGCACCGGGGACTCATCATGGCAATGCTTCGGCACCCTCGGCTATCGGGACTCCTGGTACGGAAGTTGTTGTTCAGAAGGTGAAAGGTCTCCTGGAATAGGCATCCGTCGCGAACCTGTCACTTCTCCTAATTCCAACTTTTGCGTACCGACTCGAGAGTTATTTCCGCCCGGTTTTTGTCATCGATTGGTTGCTGGTGATCTTCCTGGTCTCCGGATGCCGGATGTTCATCCGGCATCCGGGTGGGGAATTCTGCCGGCATGCTCAATAGGAGGATGTGTTCATCATAGCGTCCGAGATGCGGGGGGTGCGGGAAATCTGGAAAAAGAAGGATTCGGACTATTATCCCGTGGGATTTTCGGACGCTGATTTAAGAAAGGTAGGCGGGTGCATGCACGGCCCGCCGTCTTTGGGGGATTCCTAAGGACGTTCCAAACGTTGTGCAGAGCAAGGGAATCGAGGAGATTATCATTGCAATTCCATCGGCGACGGAAACTCAGCATGCGGGGATCCGTGGTCTCCGTGGAAAAAACGGTGTTCCTTTCCCGGATCTCAAAAGCTTCTGAGGATCCTTTAGAAGGCAGGGTTGGCAATGGCAGCAAGCGACGCGTTGCTCAATAGGATTAAGGACCGCTCGGCCCGTGTGGGCATTATCGGCCTGGGATACGTGGGACTTCCCCTGGCTGTGGAGTTTGCCAAGGCCGGATTTAGGGTCACCGGCATCGACTTGGACTCCGAGAAGGTCAAAATGGTGAATCGAGGGGCGAGCTATATTCAGGATAGTTCATCGACGGAGCTGGCGGGACTTGTATCGACTGGAATGCTGGAAGCGACGACTGATTTTTCAGTTCTGGAATCGCTCGATACAGTCAGTATCTGCGTTCCTACCCCTCTCGGCAAGACGAAGGATCCCGACATTTCGTATATCGTGGCCGCTACCAAAGAGGTTGCTAGCCGACTCCATCGAGAGCAACTCGTGGTCCTGGAAAGCACGACCTATCCCGGCACGACCGATGAGGTGATCCTTCCCGAACTGGAAAAAAGAGGGTTCAAGGTCGGCGAGGACTTCTTTCTGGCGTTTTCTCCGGAGAGGGTGGATCCCGGAAACCCGAAGTTCAATACGAAAAACACCCCCAAGATCATCGGAGGGATAACGACGCGGTGTACGGAGGCCGCCAAGGCTCTCTACGAGCAGGCCGTGGACACCGTGATCATGGTGAGTTCCACAAAAGCCGCCGAGATGGTAAAAATTCTGGAAAACACCTACCGCGCTGTGAACATCGCCCTGGTCAACGAAGTGGCGATCATGTGCGACCGGCTTCAGCTGGACGTGTGGGAGGTGATTGATGCCGCCTCCACCAAGCCGTTTGGCTTCATGGCGTTCTATCCCGGTCCGGGTCTGGGCGGGCATTGCATCCCAATTGACCCTCACTACCTGTCCTGGAAACTCAAGATGCTGGACTACAAGGCGCGGTTCATCGACCTGGCCAGCGAGATCAACAGGGAGATGCCTCTGTATGTCCTGGGCAAGATCACCGACGCCCTGAACGACCGTGGCTTGAGTGTGAAGGGAGCCAAGATTCTCGTCCTGGGAGTGACCTACAAGCGGGACGTGGGGGACCTGCGCGAGTCTCCTTCCCTGGATATCATCCGGCTGCTGGCCCGGAAAGGGGCAGAGGTTCGTTTCCATGACCCGTATGTTTCCAGTCTTGCCGGGTTTGACGGTGTACGTTTTGTGGAACTCACTGAGAAACATCTCGAGAAGTCGGACTGTGTGGTGATTGTCACCGATCATTCCACATTTGATTATGAGACCATCGTAGCGAAGGCGCCGCTGATTGTGGATACGCGCAATGCGACTCGGAACGTGCGTAAACACCGGGAAAAAATCGTTAAACTTTAGAATGGATTAAATGACTTACCTGATTACCGGCGGCGGCGGCTTTATCGGTTCCCATCTGGCAGAGGCATTCCTCTTGCGGGGCGAACATGTTCGAATTCTGGATAACTGGTCTACGGGGCGACGGCAAAACTTAACGAATCTTCAACGATTTATTTCCTCAAAACAGCTGGAAGTTTGGGATGGAGACGTGCGGGATCGCGGAGTCCTGCAGCGGTCCCTCTCGGGAGTTCGAGCCGTCTTGCATCAGGCCGCCGTAGCTTCGGTCCCTCGCTCCGTCGCGAATCCCTTGGAATCCCATGAAGTCAACTGCACTGGGACATTGAACGTGCTCTTGGGTTGCCGGGAACAAGGTGTAAAGCGAGTTGTGTATGCGGGTTCTTGTGCCGCGTACGGAGACACCACTGAGCTGCCTATCAAAGAAGAGACTCTTCCGGCCCCCCTTTCTCCCTATGCGGTCTCGAAGCTGACCGGGGAGTACTATTGTCGGATGTTCTCTCGGATCTTTGGTTTGGAAACGGTAATTCTCAGGTACTTCAACGTGTTTGGCCCCCGCCAAGATCCCGCTTCGGAATATGCCGCGGTGGTTCCGCGCTTCATTTCCCATCTTGTCTGTGGTGAGCCCCCGGTCATCTATGGAGACGGCGAGCAAAGCCGGGACTTTTATCATGTGGACAACGTAGTGGAAGGAAACCTGCTGGCGCTGGAAGTTCGCGAGGCACGCGGCGAGGTTTATAATATCGCCTGCGGCGAAGCCACGACGGTTAAAGAAATGGTCCGGCTTCTGGGGGAGATCATGAATGTGCAGGTAAAACCTCGATTTGAGGAGGGCCGACCGGGCGATATCCGCCATTCTCACGCTGATATCAGCCGGGCCCGCGAGTTGTTGGGTTACCGGGTAACAGTGGGAATCCGAGAGGGTCTCAAGCGGACCGTGGACTATTTCCTTCGTGAGAAGGGCAGGGAGAAAAAGTCGCCATGAACATCTGTGTAATTGGCACGGGCTATGTAGGACTGGTGACCGGAACATGCTTAGCCGAGAGCGGCAACGACGTAGTCTGTACGGACGTCGACCAGGAAAAGATCGAATCTCTGAAGCAGGGAGTGATCCCGATCTACGAACCTGGCTTGGAGGAACTTTTTCGACGCAACGTTGCCGAGGGTCGCCTTCGTTTCTCTACGGATATTGAAGAGGGGGTCATGGCCTCGCTGATCAATTTCATCGCCGTCGGTACTCCTCCGAGCATCGATGGAGGCGCCGACCTCACGGCGGTATACGAGGTCGGCCGGACCATCGGCCGGTCCATGAACGGCTATAAGATCATTGCCACGAAAAGCACAGTCCCTGTGGGGACGGCTGAGCGTCTGCGCGAAATCATTGGTCAGCACACGCATCATCAGTTTGACGTACTTTCCAATCCGGAGTTTCTCAAAGAAGGGGCTGCTGTCGAGGACTTCATGAAACCGGATCGGATCATCATCGGCACAGAAAACTCCGATGTAGCTGAGATCATGAAGGATCTGTACGCTCCATTTGTGCGCACGCAAAATCCGATGATCCTCGTGAGTTGCCGCGAGGCCGAAATGACCAAATATGCGGCAAACGCTCTTCTGGCTACAAAAATCTCCTTCATGAACGAGATGGCCGGGCTTTGCGAAAAGCTGGGAGTTGACATCGAGGAGGTGCGCAAAGGAATTGGTTCCGATCCCAGAATCGGCTATCATTTTCTCTTTCCGGGAGCCGGGTACGGGGGTTCCTGTTTTCCAAAGGACACCAAAGCCGTCATCCGTATGGGCCAGGAGATGGGCTATCCGATGAAAATCCTCACAGCCGTTGAGGAGGTCAACAATGCCCAGAAAGAGCTGCTGGCCAACCGCATCATTGAATTTTTTGGACCCGACCTCACGGGCAAAGTGATCGGCATTTGGGGGCTTGCCTTCAAGCCCCGTACCACGGATATACGGGAGGCGCCCTCCGTTTCCGTCATCAACCGGCTGTTAGCCGCCGGAGCTTCGATCCGGGCCCATGATCCCAAGGCCATGGGGGAGGGGGAAAAGGTCTTCGGAGACAGGATCACATTGCTCGAAGACAACTACGAGGTGCTCAGAGGAGCTGATGCCCTGGTCGTAGTCACCGAGTGGAGCGAATTCCGGCGGCCGAATTTCGAGAAGATGAAACTGCTCATGCGCGTGCCGGTCATATTCGACGGGCGCAATATTTATAATCCGCGGACCTTGAAGATTTACGGATTCCAGTATTTCGGGATTGGGCGGGGTGGGGTAAGCTCATGCCGAGAACGCTGATCACCGGAGGAGCCGGTTTTATCGGCTCCCATCTATGCGATTCCTTTCTGGCCCGAGGGCATGAGGTGATCTGTATGGATAACCTCTCCACGGGGGCTGTCTCCAACATTGCCCACATTCGGGACCCGAAATTTCAATTTATCCACTACGATGTGACAAACTACATTTACGTGGACGGCCCTTTGGACTACATTCTTCATTTCGCTTCTCCAGCCAGTCCTCTCGATTACCAGGTAATGCCGATTCAAACTCTCAAGGTGGGGTCCTTGGGGACTCACAAGGCGCTCGGCTTAGCCAAGGAGAAGGGCGCTGTCTTTTTGCTGGCTTCCACCTCCGAGGTCTACGGGGACCCTCTGGTGCATCCTCAGACCGAGGATTACTGGGGAAACGTGAACCCGATCGGGCCGCGGGGTGTATACGATGAGGCGAAGCGTTTCGCTGAGGCCATTACCATGGCTTACCATCGTACTCACGGGGTGAAGACGCGGATTGTCCGCATCTTCAACACGTTTGGCCCCAGAATGCGAGCCGGTGATGGGAGAGCTATTCCTGCCTTTATCAATCAGGCTCTGCAGGGAGAGGAAATCACGGTTTTTGGGGATGGTTCCCAAACCCGGAGTTTTTGCTATGTTTCCGACTTGGTGGAGGGGATCAGCCGCCTCCTGCTCTCGGACGTGTCGGACCCCGTCAACCTGGGCAATCCGCGGGAGATGTCGGTTTTGGAGATGGCACAGTTGATCTTGCGCTTGATTGGCAGTAAGAGCTCGATCGTGATGAAGCCTTTGCCGCAGGATGATCCGAAAGTGCGGCAGCCTGATATCAGCCGGGCCAGGTCTCTTTTGGGTTGGGAGCCTCGGGTAAGCGTGGAGCAAGGGATACAGGAAACGATCGCCCATTTTCGCCAGCAGGAGAAGTGAACCATGGGGGAAAAACCGCTGAAGTTTTTAGCTGCAGTTGCCCAAATTGCACCGGTTTTCCTAAACCGGGAAGCAACCATTGACAAAGCTTGCAAGATCATCGCCGAGGCAGCCGACGGTGGCGCGAGAATCATTGCTTTTCCGGAAGCCTGGGTTCCCACCTTCCCTTATTGGCCACGAGCTCTCCCCCATCCTAACCGCAGTCTCAGCGTGGACGCTTATGTGGCTCTCTACCGGGAGGCAGTGGAGATCCCGAGCCCTGCTACGGAGCGGTTGTGTGCCGCCGCCCGCAAGGGTTCCATCACCGTCGTCATGGGATTGAATGAAAAGGAAAGCCGCCAGGGGGGCACCATGTACAACACCCTGCTGTACATTGGACCGTCCGGGGAGATCCTGGGAAGACATCGAAAATTGATGCCCACTTTTGAGGAGCGCTGCGTGTGGGGCATGGGAGGAGCGGATAGTCTGCAAGTTTATTCGACGGATTGCGGGCGCCTAAGCGGTCTAGTATGCGGGAATAACCTTATGACGCTGGCGAAATACGCGCTCCTCTCCCAGGGGGAGCAGATTCATGTGGCGGTCTGGCCTTCCCGCACGGGGATGAAGGATATGGTTGATGTCGTGAGCCGGAATTATGCCATCGAGGGACAGGTCTTTGTCCTATGCGCTTGCGGTTACTTCACGGCAGACCATGTTCCGGATGAGTTTCCCCTGAAGCCTCACACCGAATGGGCCATTGGAGGAGGGAGTGGGATCATCGATCCTATGGGCCGATATCTCGCGGGGCCGGTGTACGACCGCGAAGAGTTAATTCAGGCTGAAATTGATCTGGACCGGATCATTGCCGCGAAGAGTGTCCACGATACGACCGGGCACTATGCGCGCCCGGATATCCTGCGCTTGGAAATCCGGGGGCAG
>DATEAK010000112.1:0-2865 GCA_035288405.1 bacterium
AAGGAACTTACGCTCGGTGCCAAGGTGAACGATAAAACCGTCATCAAGTCAGGAAAGGCAACCAAGACTCTGGCGGATCTGAAGGCCGGCGACAAAGTGAGCGTGAAGTATCGGCGCACGGCCGAAGGCGACGTCGCCAGCTCGATCCTCATTCGATCCATGAGCAAGTAATTTCGCCACCCGGAGGGGCGGCCATGGCAGTCAGCTCAGGCGCTGTCATGGGGCAATGCCCAGGTCCTATCGCAAGAGATTGAAAGGACCCGCTGCCCCGCCACCCGTCTCACCCGATTGAACTGCTCCGGGCACGACGAGTCCGCTCTGCGCTGGAGAAGCTCGTCCCACAAATCCACCCTATCCTCGCACCGTCTATTTTGTAATGAGTCTGCCGATTTTTTCCGCACACTCCTTGCACAATTCTGAGCATAATGAAATCAGGCTGGGGAGTTTACTGCGATGGAAATCCTGGAGCGTTATAGAACCTGGATTCATACCCACTTCGTGACGGATTGTGTTCGCCTGCCCCGCCACCGGATGCGCGAGATCCGGCAGGAGATCACTCCCGTGCTGCGCCGATTGGGGATCGTCTATGGAATGCACTTCGAAAGCCTGACATCCGAGAGGACCATTCGCATCGTCCTCGAGTGCCTCCCATTGCGAGAAGATCTGCAAGTGATCGAATCCGAACTGAAGACCATCCTCAAGAAAATCCCCGCTCGGCCCATTCCCACGGAGGCCATCCACGTTGAGGAGCCGCCTTTCCGGAAAGGAGGAGACCCGGCAGGGCCGGCTACCTGATCCGGCGCAGCCAGCGCCGCAGGTCTTCCAGGCTCCGCACGTTGAGCACGTGCTCGCGGGTGAGCCAGCCCTTGCGGGCCATGGCCACACCGAAGGACGTGTCTTTCAAGCCCTGAGGGGTGTGCGCATCGGGGTTAATGCTGATCGGAATTCCCAGGGAGCTGGCCCGACGCAAGTGGCGCCAGTCGATGTCCAGCCGGTGCGGGTTGGCGTTCAGCTCAACAGAGACCCCGTTTCGAGCGGCCGCTTCCAGGACCCGCTCGATATCCAGTTCGTAAGGTTCGCGGGCCAGCAACAGGCGGCCCGTCATATGCCCGAGGATCCGGACATAGGGATTTTCCAGAGCCCGCACGATCCGGTTGGTCATCTCTTCCCGGTTCATCTTGAAACGGGAGTGAACCGAGGCCACGATGAAGTCGAACGTTTTCCACACGGATTCGTCATAATCGAGCCCGCCGTCGGCAAGAATTTCCAGCTCGATCCCCTTAAGCAGAACAAATCCCTGGAAATTTTCGTTGAGGCGGTCAATTTCCTCGTGCTGCTGCCGGAGACGATCCCGCTCCAAGCCGTGGGCGTAGCGGGCGGTCTCGCTGTGGTCCGCAATTCCAAGGTAGAAATAACCGAGTTTTTGAGCCGCTGCTGCCATCTCGCCGATAGGTACCGTGCCGTCGCTGTAATCACTGTGGACGTGGAGAACGCCGCGAATATCCTTTTCGTCCACAAGCTCCGGCAATCCCCCCAGGGCGGCAGCCTCGATTTCTCCCAGTCCTTCCCGCAGTTCCGGGGGGATCCAGGAAAGTCCCAAAGCTTTGTAGATTTCCGCTTCGCTCCGGCAGGTGAGCTCGATTCCAGACCGGCTCAATCCCCGGGACGTCAAGGAGAAACCCTTTGAGGAAGCATAGCGGGTCAACTCTTCCCGATGTTCGGAACTTCCCGTCCCATACAAGAGAGCAAAAGGGTAGGCAGTTCCGGAAACAACTTGAATTTCAACCGGAATCCCCCCCTCCCATTTGCCGCAGGCCTTGCCTTCTCCCGGCAGCTCCGGGTTCCCCAGATCCGGCCAGCAGCGAATCGCATCAAGGACCGTTTCCTGGCGTGCACTACTTACCACGCAATCAATATCCCGGATGACTTCGCGCCGCCGGCGCACACTCCCCATCAGAGAGACCTCGTCCACTCCCGGGATTCCGCGCAGCCGATCCACCAGCGCTTCCGCAAGTTCCACGGCATCTCCCAGAAGAAACTGCCCGCGATTTTTCTTGAGTTGGGCAATCCCTTTCAGAAGTGTCTCCTGGGTCTTCTCGCCGAAGCCGGGAAGATCCATGAGGCGGTTCTCCAAACAGGCATATTCCAGCTCGCCGAGGCTGGTGATTCCGAGTTTTTCGTGAACCATTTTAATTTTCTTGGGACCCAATTGCGGAACCTGGAGGAGTTCGAGGAGACCTACCGGGACCGCAGCTTTGAGGCGCTCATAATATTCAAGGCGTCCCGAGGTCACAAGCTCCGTGATCTTCTCGGACAGGGCAGGACCGATTCCCTTCAAGGAACGGATCTCGCCACTGGCGACCAGCTCCGCCACATCCCTGTCCAGCCCCGAAAGTAGCCGGGCCCCGTTGGAATAAGCCCGGGTCTTGAAGGGGTTCTCACCCTGAATTTCCAGCAGGAGGGCAATGTCCTCCAGAATCTGGGCCACATCTTTGTTATTCATGGAAGCTGGACCCACTTTGTCTTCTCCTGGTGGCACGGTCCACTCATTGTGACAGGATCCTTTAGAACAAAGAAAATTATACCGGCGCCGGACCCGGCTTCACCAGTAGGAATCCGATATCGGAGACCGAGAAGTTTTAACAGATTGCTCTGAGGCGTTTCCTAGGAGTAGCCTTTCGACGGCCGTTCCTCTATAATTTAACGGTTTTGGTTGGCGGATCCGCCTCCATTGGTGAGCATATCATCCGGCGGAAGCAAAGGAGAACGAGAGATTTTTCGCTATTTTAGCCGGGTTAAATTCCTGATCGTCCGTTACTGGCATCTCCTGGTGATCGGGGTTGCGGCTCTCATCGCCACCGACCT